>JAQICC010000412.1 GCA_027858735.1 Salinivirgaceae bacterium | reverse complement strand
TTTTTGGTAATTATATATCTTTAAATTCTTTAAATACTTTTTTTGATAAGTATACTGTGCTGCCAACGAGAAGCATTATTAAGCCATTGCTAATAGGTATTGGATCTCCACCAGTTCCTCCACCAGGGCCGGGAGGTCCTACAGATTTATTCCTATCTGCATCTGACTTTTCAAAAGCCTTTCTTTCGAATTTACCTTTCTTAATACGCTGTTTTTCTTTATTGTCAAGCTGACAATAGGCGTAGTTTCCTATTAAAGATAGACAAAATGCCAATATAAATATTTTATAAGTTCTTCTCTTCATGATTATTAATAGTGAGCAAAAGTAAACTTTTTATTTTAATAATTATTTTCGATTTGATAAATGTCAAAATAATTGATTTGAATAAAGAGTTATTACTCTTAATTGTTGTATTTATTTTTATGCTAAGGTTATCTAATTTTTTATAAATAATTCAATTTGCCGCTTTTCATTATTAGTAAATTCAATAAAATAGGTTCCATTCTCAATGTGAGACAAATCAATTTCTGTTTGGTTTGAGAATTTGGCCTTTTTTATGGTCTTACCAATACTGCTATAAATTTTATAATTACAATTGGTTATAGTCGATTCAAGTATAAGCTTACCATTTGTAGGATTTGGGTATAACTTTACAAAAATATTCTCCACATTATTTTTTATACTTGTAATAGTATATACATTAATTGTAAATTCACCACTAACGCCTGAATTGTCATTGGCAAAAGCTGTAACCTTGACAGTTCCTGCTTTTTTACCTGTAAGCAAGCCTGTTTGATTAATGGTAGCTATATCATTATCAGGGTTGTCTGTTTTCCAGGTAACGGTACTTATCGATGCAATTGAGGGTATTACATTAGCCCATAACTGTATACTGTTGTTTATTAGAACAGAATCAACATTATTTTCCGATTCGATTTCGATGCTGCTTACTAATGTTACTGATTTGTATACTTTAATTAATACTGTGTCAGATTTGTCTGAGCCATCATTGCATGTTGCAGTTACAATAATCACGCCTTCTTTTTTTCCGCAAATTTCACCAGTTAAGGCATCTATTGAAGCAATATCCGCATTATCAATATTCCAAGTAAAGGTTTGGTTTGTAGTATTCTCAGTCATTACCCGGGCACTTAATTTAATACATCCATTTATTTCAACAGAATCAATATCGGTTAAGATGGTTATGGTGTCAGCTAATATTTGTTGTTGATATACTGTAATTGTTTTAGAAGTGCTAAATTCTGAATTGTCATTTGCAGTGGCAGTAACTATTACAGTTCCAGTCTTTTTAGCTGTTAAAGTGCCTGTAGTACTATTAATGCTTGCTATCTCAGTACTATCAACGCTCCAGATATAGGTTTGGTCACTCGCATTATCTGGAAATACATTGGCTGATAATTGCATCGAGTTATTAATTTCAACGGAATCTGATGAAGCAATTATAATAATTGAGTCTAAAAGAATAGTAGGTTGATAAACTTCTATGGATAGTTTTGAACTTACTCCTGAATCATCGTTTGCTTCTGCAGTAATCAATACTGTACCTGTGTTTTTAGCAGTTAGCAATCCTGTAGACTTATTAATAGTGGCAATTTCGGTGTTGTTTACACTCCATGTGATGGTTTGGTAACTGGCGTTTTCTGGCAATACTGTAGCTGTTATTTTTAAAGTTTCATTAACTTCAATTGAATCAGTATTGGAGTTTAAAGCTATTGAGTTAATAACTACGTTGGGCTGAAATACTATAATTGAGTATGTAGATTTAATACCGGAATTACCATTTGCAGTAACTGTTACTTCAACGGTTCCAGTGGTTTTTGCCGACAATAATCCTGTTGATTTGTTTATCGTTGCTATATCGGTATTGTTAACACTCCAAGTGAATGTTTGATCATTAGCATTTACAGGCAATACTGTAGCACTAAATTGTAAAGAACTGTTCGTTTCAACTGAATCAGAGGTAGAATTTATTAGAATAGAGTTAACAAGAATATTAGGTTTGTAAACTACAATTGAAATGGTTGAATTAACACCTGAATTATCATTAGCGGTTGCAGTAATTTCAACAATACCTGAAGTTTTGGCAGATAATAACCCAGTTGAAGGATTTATTGTTGCGATATCAGAATTATTAACACTCCATATAAATGTTTGGTCTGAAGCATTTGTTGGCGATATTTGTGCAAGCATATTCAAAGTCCCATTAATTTCAACGGAATCAACTTCAGTTTCAGAACTGACAATTATTGCGTTTACAAGAATAGTAGGGTTGTAAACAGTTATAGTTTGGGTTGCAATAATTCCTGATCCATCATTTGATGTAGCAGTGACCGTAACAGTTCCTTCAGCAATTGCAGAAAATAAACCGGTACGTGCATCAATAAATGCTATGTCGGAATTGTCAATGCTCCAAATCACAGTTTGATTAGATGCATAGTTGGGTGCTACATCGGAATAAAAATTTAATGTATTGTTAACCCCAATAGAATCTCCTATCGCATCGGATGTAATATTAATAGCGTCAACGTAAATTTTATTCGGAATAAAAGCTAACTGAAATCTACTGTCATCAATATTTAAAGTTGAAAATTCATAACTCCCTTCTTGTAAATTTATTTGCTTTTGTTCTTGAATATCTATCAGTATAATGTCAATATTTTCAGGAATATTCTCAAATTGATTTAGAGAGATAGTAAGTAGTGCTGTATTGCCTTTCTTTATGCCCAAGTTAAAAAAGCAACTATCAATATCTAAGTTACTTAAAGTATCGACAGGGAAAGTATTAATACTTGCTTTAGTTGAACTACCTATTATAGAATAAATTTCAGGAATGGAGTCATTATAACCTAAAAGCTTATAGCCATCAAATTGCGAGTCGAATAGTTCGGTTGCTCCTTCAAAAAACACAATAGATGTTGTAGAAGAGTAAACATCACTTGACACATTTAATTTTACAATTTGTTTAGAATCTAAAGCACTTTTAAAATTACTGGGTTGTGCTACACGAAGGGAGTTGGCTACTCCAAATGTTCCGCTTGAAGCTGTAGCATGTACAAAAAAGCCTTGCATCGGAGCAATGTATTGGGAACCATCTCCAGCTTCGGTAGAAACATTGTATGAGGTGTAAGTTGCACCTGTATACTCATATATTGTTGCATCAATATTGGTTAAGGTTAACCCAGAAGCTAATACATCAATAGTTGAAGGATATGGGTTGCCTACTAAATTCCAACCGTAACTTTCATCTCCTGGTGAATTATTAGAAACACTTGTGCTTTTATTTCCATTGTTAAACGAGCCAGTAAATGAAAGCATGTCTGGCAAGCTAGGGTTAGTGCTTTTTAATATTTCGTATCCTTTTAAAACACTCATTGAAGATGCTGCTGTTAAATAACTCCATGTAATATTTGGCTCATCGTATTCTCCAACCCAATAGTAAGAAAAATCTGAGACTACGACTGGACTAACTGCTGACGAATAAAAATGAGAATTACTAGTTGGCATATACCTTTCAATAGTAGATGTACCTGTGACGGCTAAGCCCCCAGTAGTATTTTTATTTACAATAGTACCTGGCATTCCTGAATTAGTTGGGCTTTCTAAAAGAGCATCTCCATTAACAGTGAGGGTGTATCCGTCGTTGATTGTAATTGAAGCTCCGGCAGCTATGGTTAGATTATCAATGGTATATGATGCTATTAATATTGGATAAGCTGATTGTCCGCCAGAAATATTTACACTTTGATTGGAAGTAGGGAATGAAACAGAACTCCAATTTGATGCATCTTCCCAATTGGTTGAAGTGCCTTCCCATGTTGCTATTCCTAATGTGCTTATGCTTGCAGGATTGTCAGTTGTATCACTCAGGGAATGGTAAAGAGTGCCTGAACCAGAGTTATTGTATTCAAGAACTTTAAAATAATAAGGTGTACCACCTGTTAAACCTGTAATAGTAACAGTATTGGCCGTTCCGTTTAAAACTACTTGCTCACCTGAACCATAAACTGTACTAGCAGTAGGATCTGTTCCATTATAGTCTGAAAAACTTTGAATAGTATTAATAACACAGATGCGATTGTCGCCATTCCCATTGTCCCAATCAATTTCAAGCGAATTGCTGTATTGGGTAACGTATGCAATATTTGCAGCTTGCATACTTGGAGCCACTTTCAAAGTATTTTGATTGTTGGGATTATCCGTTGGGGTAGTGGTTAAATATTTTTCTGAACCACTAAGGTTATTGTATCCAAATATTTGAACACGGTATGTGGTGTTTGGGCTTAAATTGGTAACGGTAACGGTTTCATCGGTGCCATTATAAACGGTGTAAAAGTCGTTTGAAATTAGACCTGTTTTACTAGACCAATTATTACTAGCTATATATGTGCTATTATCTGTTGGTGTTGGCGAACCTGTTGTTGCCTCTTTCATTGCAACAATTCGCTTATCACCATTACCGTTGATCCAGTTTATTGTAAATGAGCTAGTATTAATGCTCGTAAAGGTAATAAGTGAATCTTGTACTGTAGGAGCACTATTTGCACTTGTTGTTTGATTCACCGTTGGAGCAGAGCTTGTTAAATAATTTATTGCATCATTATTATATTCAAATATTTGAAAATGATATGTTGTTTCGCTAAGCAAGCCTGTTACCTCAACGCTTGTTCCAGAACCGGCATAAACCACATAATTATCGGAATTAATAACATCTCCAGAACCAAAAGTTGCGCTTGCTGCATAAGTTTGCTCATCAATCGGAATAGTGTTAACAGCGGCTGACTCTCTTGCTAAAATTATTCTACCTGAGCCGCCAGTACCTGCAGTCCAACCTAAAGTAATGTTATTAGCATCGAATGTTGATACTGTAAATGAAGTGGGTGGGTCTGTAGGTTCAGTAGCAAATGTATATTGTGAATTTGGATTATCATTAGCAGTAGCTGTGAAGTAATTAATAAAATCACCTGAGTTGTTATATTCAAATGCTCTGAAATGATATTCGTTGCCTGCTGTTAATGCTGTAATGTTTTCTGATGTGCCCGTGCCGTTGAAAACCACATATGTTTCATCGCTAATTAAACTTGCTCCATTCCCAAAGTCTGCATTAGCAATATATGTTGTTCCGTCAGCAGGGTAAGCATTTGCAGGTATTGCACCTCCTAATTTAGCAAGTACAATAACTCCGGTATAGCCAGCATCACCTCTATCCCAATTAACGGTGTAAGTATCTTCTGCAATGTTTGTAAACGAAATGCTGCCTGCTTGCACGGTTGGTTCTGCTAATGGTGTTATTGTATCATTTGGATTGCCTGAAGCTCCATCACCAATAATATAGTTTGACGATGTATTTGTTCCCGTATATTCAAAAACTTTAAAATAGTAGCTTGTATTGGGTAGAAAATTTGTTATAGCAGCACTATTACTTGCGCCATTGTAAACTACATAGCAGCTGCTGATTGGGTCGCCATTGCCAAAATCAGCATCTGCTGTATATCCTACACCATCAGTTGGGCTTGTAGAGCCAATGTCTGATGTGCTGGCTAATACAAGCCAATTTGTACCACTGGCGGTACCTTTGGTCCAATCTAATTGCAGTTGGGTTGCTTCAATGTTCGAAAATACTATGTCCGTAGCTTGTGGCGACGGTTCAACCGCAAGTGTATATCTTGATAAAGGATTATCTGTGGCATCGGCATCCTGATAATTAGGATTGTCTGAAATGGAGTTATATTCAAAAGCTTTAAAGGTATATTCCATACCAGCTGTAAGTCCGGTAATATTAACCGATGTGCCAGTACCTTTGTAAATGGCATATACACCTGTAGCAATTGTATTACCTGAGCCAAATACGGCACTTGTATCGTAATGAGTCTCATCTGTAGGGGTTGCTGATAATGTGCTTCCAGCTTTTGCAACAATTAAAACACTATCACCAGAACCTCTAAGCCAGTTTAGTGTTAAGGTTTGGGGGGTTAAATTTGAAATAGATAGCATGTCAACCTGAGAAAGAGGTTCTCCAACCGATGTAGTTATGTCGTTGGGATTATTTAATACACCATCTTCGCTTTTATAATTTACAGCTATTCCGGTACCCGAATATTCAAAAACTTTAAAATGATAAGTGGTTTCAGGTAGCAAATTTGAAACAGTAACACCGGTACCATTACTATTATAGACTACATAATTTCCTAGACCTATTTCATCACCTGTGCTGTAAATACTGTTAGTACTATAAGCAAATCCGTCAATAGGAGCGCTATCTACTGCTGCTCCTTCATGTGCTAATACTAATCGGTTACCTCCTCCTGTACCCGGAGTCCATGAAAGCGTAACTTCCCCAGCCTGTATATTTGAGAATTCAATATCATTGGCTTGAACAGAAGGTTCCGTTCCCACCGTATATTGGGAGGCAGGGTTGTCTGTACCGCCAGAGTTCATATAGCTGGTGAACGGTTCTTGGTTGTTGAATTCAAAGGCTTTAAATGTATATTCCGAGCTTGCTGTTAGTCCTGTAACGGTAACAGTTTCACCAATACCAGTGTATACAACATAGCCGCCTCCTAATGGATCTCCATCAATAAAATTTGCATCGGGGCTATATGCTGAGCCTGGTGTTGGTGTTTCTGTAAGGGTGCTTCCTGCTTTTGCAACAATCATTACGCTATCACCATCGCCTCTAGTCCAATCTATTGTTAATCCTTCATTTAAAATATCTGAGAATATTAAATCACTGGCCTGAGTGGACGGGGCTGATTTAGTTGTAATGGTATCAGTAGGATTCCCGGCACTAAAACCATCCGTTTTGTAAGCAATATCACCATTGGTGTTGTTGTATTCAAACACCTTGAAGTAGTAACGTGTATCCTCGGATAGGTTAGTAATTGTTACATTAGAGCCACTACCTGCTGATACTACGTAATTCCCAGAACCAATTTGCTGTCCGGTTCCAAAGCTTGAAGTACCTGTATATTCAGTTCCGTCAACAGGCACAACGCTTACTGATGCACCTTCTTTAGCAATAATCAAACGGTAATCACCGTTACCGCCAGAAGCGGTAGCAGTAAGCTGGTTGGTTTGTATATTTGAGAAAGCTATGTTTGTTGCTTGAGTTGAAGGTGCGTTTTTAAGGGTTGTAAAATTAAATGCAGATCCATATGAAGTTCCTTCAGGGTTAGTTGCATATGCTTTAAAATAATATTGTACACCATCAGTTAATGAAGAAATAATTTCATCAAAACTTCCTGTACCGGTTCCGTTTGTTTCTTTTGTTACGCCAGTGCCACCAATTTCAGGATCGGTATTGTTAGTAGCTAAGCTATAACACACTCCCCTTTCCGATACTGTTGCATTTCCTTCTGCAGTAATGGTTCCTCCAAGTGTTGCCCTATCTGATAGAACGCTTGAAGCTGCATCGGTGGAAGTAATTGCAAATGTCGTAAAAGAAATTGCGCTTCCATATGAAGTATCAGTATCGTTAATGGCATATGCCTTAAAGGTGTAGTTGGAATTGGATGTTAAGCCTGAGCGAATTTTGCTAAATAATCCGGTACCAGAACCAACTCTCATTGTGTCTACGCCTGCATCATCAATTTCTGGGTCACTGTCTGTAGAACTATAACAAACTCCTCTTTCTGTTATAGCCGAGCTTCCTGCAATAGTTACATTACCACCTAAAGAACTTGATGTATAACTTGTGCTTGTAGCAGGGTTGGTTACAATAGTAGGAGGGGTTGGAGTTGTTTGGCTAGCATAGTTCCCAGAGTAATCCTGAAAATAAAGAGTGGAGGCTCCAGAGCCATCAAACTCGTAGGCTACAAATTCATATGTTGTGTTTTGAGAAAGGTTAGTTACATCAACAGATTCACCTGTGCCAATGTAGATACAATAATGATCAACTGTCGGTCTTGATGACGTAAAGGCTATTCCACCACTGCCAAAACTTGCGTTTTCATAACTTGCATAATCGACTCCATCGGTAGGGTTGCCAACTGTACCATCAATGGCTGCAATAATAATAACATTTTCACCGCCATCTGGTGCTCCTGGTCTTGTCCAAGAGAGGGTGACAGAAGTGGATTGAATATTGGAGAAAGTTAAATCTGTAGGATTAGCAGTAGGTTGAGCAAAACTCAACGGAATAAAAAATAATATATTGACAATAAATAGAAATACAAACTTCTTCATATGTATAATGTTTTTAAACGACGTTACTTAGTCAAGTTTTCAAAAATACTTTAAATATTACAAATAGTATATAGGCAATTGTTATATTTTGACAAAATGGGTTGCAAATTTGATAAAAAAAAACAGCCTTGTTGAATAATTGTGTAAGTTAGCCGAAATTTTCAGGTTTAACCCGATTATAATACTATAAAATGATTCGAAATACCTTCTTTTTCTTACTTTTTATTGTACTGCTTAGTACAAGTTGTGTAAGATATAAAAATATTGCTTATATACAAGATCGATACAAGATTGATTCGGTTACTATGAACTTAAAAATTGATGTACCGGAGGAGATTATTCTTGAGGCTGGTAATAATTTATATATTAGTTTAGGTGGAGTAGAAGGAAATCAGTTAGAATCGTTTAGTAAAAAAAGTACAGGTTCGTTGAATTATACTGAACTCATGCTTTATTTTAAAGGCTATTTAATAGGCGATGACGGTTTTATAGAGCTACCCGTAATTGGCAGTATTAAAGTTGCAGGTTTATCTTTTAAATTAGCAAAAAAAGTAATTCAAGAACGTTATGCCGAATTTTTAAAAGGGGTAATTGTTGATGTAAGGCTGGTTAGTTATAGCATTACTATACTAGGTGAAGTTAAATCTCCGGGAACATTTGTATTTTATAAACGCAACATAAATATATTTGATGTGCTTTCGCGTTGTGGTGAACTATCCAATTATGGCGATGCCCGTAATATTTTGGTAATACGAAATAAAGGTGAAAATTCAGAATCGGTAAAAGTTGATTTAACCCATACCGATGTATTTCAAAATAGTCACTTTTGGCTTGAGCCTAATGATGTTGTTTACGTTAAACCCCTACGAGCTAAAATGTTTAGTGTCAACTCACCAACAATAAACTTATTCTTCTCAACCGTATCACTTTTAATTGTTTTACTGACCTTCTCTAAAGTGCAATAATGAACGAATTCGACGAAATATATAAAGAGGAAAGCATTGATATAAAAAAATATATCTTCAAAATAATTGGCAATTGGTATTGGTTTATAATAACAGGTTTTATTGCTATGTCTGTTGCCTATTTTATGAACCGTTATTCCGATAGGGTATATCAGGTAAGTTCATCGTTACTAATTCTTGAAACCGAAGGTAATTCGTATTATAGCGATGAGATGATTCAGGGATTAGACTTATTTAAAAAGAGTGCAAGTATTGTAAATCAGATGGGTATATTACGATCGTACGATTTGAATAAAAAAGTAATGGATGAACTTGAATTTGATGTGTCGTATTATAGTATTGGGCGTATTCGCGATCCTGAATTATACAAACCTGATCAGCTTAGAGTTATTGTTGATACAAGTCATTATCAGGCCTACAATGAGCCTGTTTACATTACCGTACTATCGGCCGAAAAGTATGAACTTCAAATTAACGAGCCTTTTGAAGATAGTAAGGTTTTAAGTTTTGGTGATACTTATGAAACGGATTATTTTAGTTTTAAAATAATTATTCGTAATCCGGAAGAGTTCTATATGAGTTCTTCAGATAAATATTATTTCCGCATTAATAGCCCTACCTATCTGATAAACTCCTACAGAGATAGAATAGGTATTTATTTGCAAGATGAGGAGGGAACTATACTTCGTTTATCGACAACGGGTTACGTAATTCAAAAGGAGGTTGATTATTTAAATAAACTTGCTGAGGTTTTTATACGATCGGAATTGGAAACAAAAAATCAAATTGCTGTAAATACAATTCGGTTTATTGATACTCAGATAGAGGATATTGCTGATTCTTTGTTGTTGGCAGAAGATAACCTTTTGATATTCAGGTCTGAAAATAAAATTATAGATTTATCAACTGAAGGGCAAAAATTATATCAAAAGTTTGAGGGATTTGAGACAAGTCGAGCTCAACTTGGAATGGATGCCAAGTATTATAAGTATATTTTAAACTATCTTGATTCGAAACGGGATAATCAGGATATAATTGTACCTACATCGGTAGGTATTTCAGATCAGTTGTTAGTAAATTTAATTATGCAAATAAACAATCTGAATTCAGAGCGTATTTCATTGAAGTTCCAAAGCTTAAAGTCAAATCCAAAGCTTGAAGTATTAGATTCGAAAGTAGAAGAACTCAAACGTATGTTAGATGAAAATGTTAGCAATTTGATTGAAACTACTGATTTAACTATTGCTGATATAGATGCAAGGATTGTAAAATTAAATAGAGAAATTGAGAAGCTTCCGTATAATGAACGCCGTTTGATTAATATTCAACGGAAATTTGATTTGAATGATCAGATTTATACCTACTTGTTAGAGAAAAGAGCCGAGACAGGTATTACTATGGCATCTAACCTACCTAATGCAAGAGTGCTAGATAATGCCCGAAGTGACCAAGCTACACTTATCGCTCCAAAAAGCCGGATGAATTATATGATTGCCTTGGTAATTGGGCTTCTAATTCCGTTCTTAGTAATCATTCTACGCGATTATTTTAATAATAAAATACTGTCGAAAAAAGATATTGAGGAGAAAACTGATGCGGCAATTCTTGGAATTGTGGGGCATAATTCAAAGGACACCGAACTTGTGGTGAAAGAAAACCCAAAATCGGCCATTTCAGAATCTTTCAGAACCATAAAAACCAATTTGCAGTATATGCTGCTTAATGATGATGCGAAAGTTTTAACGGTTACCTCTACTATTAGCGGCGAAGGAAAAACATTTTGCAGTCTTAATTTGGCATCGATAATCGGAATGAGTGATAAAAAGACGCTGTTATTGGGTATGGATTTGAGAAAACCGAAAATTCATCGGCATTTTAATATTGACAATAGTGTTGGCTTAAGTTCCTATTTAATTGGTAAAGAAAGTATTGAAAATATCATTAATAAAACTGAGGTTGAAGGCTTAGATGTTATTGTTTCGGGTCCCGTTCCTCCAAATCCTGCAAAGCTGCTGGAAACAAAAGCATTACTTGATTTAATGGTTTATGCACGTGCGAATTATGATTTTATAATAGTTGATACTCCACCAATAGCGTTGGTTTCTGATGCACTACTTTTTTCAAAATATTCTGATTTAAATTTGTTTGTAATTCGCCAGAACTACTCGCATAAAGACGTACTTGAATTAATAAACGACCTTAATAAACGACCCAATGTTCCTAATTTTAGCATTTTAATTAATGATGTTAGAATGCCGGGTTACTATGGTAAACGCTATGGATATGGGCATGGCTATGGTTACGGTTACGGTTACGGTTACGGTTATGGAAATGGTTACTATGACGACGATGACGAAAAAGACTTGTCGTTTATTCAAAGACTTGGTAAACGAATAAAGAGTTAAATAAAAGGATCGAAAATGTGCCAGTTATGGCTGTATTTAAAAACGTGTGGGGCAAAAAATTTGTGTTAGGTACAATACTATTATTGATCTTTCCATTTCAAAGTTTTTCTAATGATAGCCTCCAGGTTTCAATTGATCTTCCAGCCATTGTAATTAAAGGGATAGCTTCAACGGTTGAAGTATTTACCGATGATATTAACTTTTCAGGTGAAATTATTGTTAATTGTGCGAATAATCAGTTTAAGGTTTTACTTGAACATGGGAGAGGTACATTTAATCATTGTTTTAATGAAGAACAATTCATACAATCTGAGTATTTGACAGAACCGGTACCTGTAAATCCCATTCCTTTATGGTTGTCAATTATTCCACCCTTGTTGGCTATTTTCATGGCTTTACTTTTTCGCGAAGTGGTTACTTCTTTGTTTTTAGGAATTTTAGTGGGGACTTCAATCATATATTATTACCAATCGGGTGCTTTTTTTGAGGGCATTTTTCAAGGCTTATTGGCTATTATCGATACCTATGTTATTGAATCGTTGCTTGATTCCGGTCATATTTCTATTATTGTTTTTTCAATGTTGATTGGAGCTATGGTAGGAGTTATTACTAAAAATGGAGGAATGAAGGGTGTGGTTAATAAGTTAGTTCGGTTTGCAAACACTCCACGTTCGGGTCAATTTATTACATGGATACTTGGCATTGCTATTTTCTTCGATGATTATGCTAATACGCTGGTGGTTGGAAATACCATGCGGCCGGTTACCGATAAACTAAAAGTTTCGAGACAAAAATTAGCTTACATTGTGGATAGTACTGCTGCTCCTGTAGCAGCAATTGCTTTTGTAACTACCTGGATTGGGGCAGAGCTTAGCTATATTGAATCGGGGATAGAAACTTTAGGTTTGTCGCTTTCACCCTACACCGTATTTTTAAATTCTCTTGCATATTCTTTTTATCCGGTGTTCACGCTGATTTTTATGTTTATACTAATTTACAGGAAAGTCGATTTTGGTCCTATGCATACTATTGAAACTGAAACTCGAAAGACAGGAGTTTTGCAAATTAATAATGAGGCAAAAGACAAAATAGTTGACGAGTTTGAAACCGGCGAGAATATACCAGCCCGATGGTATAATGCGGTAATTCCAGTTGTAATTGTAATAATGGGCACCTTTGCAGGTTTGGTGTATACAGGAATACAAAATTCTGATTTAATAGAAACACACCATTCATTTTTCACTAGGCTATCGGTAATTATTGGTAATTCCGATTCGTATAAAGCATTGCTTTGGGCATCGTTATTAGCCACAATCGTTGCAGTAGTACTTTCAGTTAGTCAACGAATACTAACATTACAGCAATCGGTTGAGGCTATTATTAATGGTTTTAAAACTATGTTATCGGCCATTGTAATTTTAATACTTGCATGGTCGTTAGCCTTAGTTACGCAGCATTTGCATACGGCCGATTTTATTTCTAAAATATTGGTTGATTCAAGCTTATCGCCGATTTTTGTGCCTCTCATTACTTTTGTTTTAGCAGCTTTAGTTGCATTTAGTACGGGTTCATCGTGGGGAACTATGGCCATTTTATATCCTCTAATTTTGCCAGTGTCATGGCTAATCACTCAAGAGTACGGTTACGAATACAATCAATCATTAAATATTTTTTATAATGTTGTTGCCAGTGTTCTCGCCGGTTCTGTTCTTGGCGATCATTGTTCACCAATTTCCGATACTACTATATTAAGCTCATTGGCTAGTTCATGCAATCATATTGATCATGTGCGCACGCAAATGCCTTATGCGTTAACAGTAGGTGCTGTAGCTTCATTAGTAGGTGTATTGCCAGCAGCGTTGGGTATTTCATCATGGATTACTTTTCCATTGGGTTTCGCTGTTCTTTATTTAATAGTTCGTGTTTTTGGAAAAAGCACAGAGCTAAAATAATTAATACAATTTTGGATATTTTTCAGGCTTCGCTTCGTGCATTAAATTGTAAATAAAGTAGAATACATCTTCATCATTGGGGTTTGAAACGTAATCGCCATCTGTTGCGAATGCTGGTCTGTGTTCTTTTGCCGAAATAGTTATAGGAGCCGAATCTAAATGAAAGTAGGCCTTTTGATCTTCCAATACTTTTTTCATCATGTATGCAGTAGCTCCACCAGGCACGTCTTCGTCAAAAAACACAACACGGCCAGTTTTTTTAATTGATTCAACAATAACATGATCAATATCAAAAGGCAAGAGAGTTTGTACATCAATTAATTCAACACTAATGCCAAATTCTTTGAGCTGAGTTATAGCATCTTGACCAATTCTAACACATGAGCCGTAAGTAACAAGCGTTACATCGCTTCCTTCAGTTAAAATTTCAGGTTTTCCTAGAGGTATTTTATATGCTCCAATATTATCAGGTCGCTTTTCTTTTAAGCGATAGCCATTTAAGGGTTCAATTACTAAAGCAGCATCTTCACCTTCAAGTAATGTGTTATACATACCCGCTGCTTGGGTCATATTGCGTGGAGTGCAAACATAAACACCACGAATGGAGTTTATAACCATGCTTAGTGGCGAGCCTGAATGCCAAATTCCTTCCAGACGGTGGCCGCGTGTACGAATAATTAGTGGTGCCATTTGCCCACCTTTAGTTCGCCAAGATAATGTTGCCAAATCATCACTTATTGTTTGAAGACCGTACATTAAATAGTCAAAATATTGAATTTCAGCTATGGGTCTTAAACCTCGCATTGCAAGTCCAATTCCTTGTCCAATTATGGTTGTTTCTCGAATTCCGGTATCGGTAACGCGAAGTTCACCATACTTGGCTTGCATTCCTTCTAAGCTTTGATTTACGCCTCCTATTTTTCCAGTATCTTCGCCAAAAGTGACCAAGCGGGGTTCTTTGGCAAATAGCTTATCGAAATTATCGCGTAATACTTCGCGGCCATTAATTAGTGCCGAATTTTCAGAATAAACCGGAGTAACAGGTTTTACTTTTAATGCTGATTTAGCATAATCGTTATATAAGAAAGTGCTATATAAATCCTGGTTCTCGGCATGATTTCTATCTAACCAAGCTGATAGATTGGTCTGCAAATATTTACGAATGGAACAATCGGTGCAAACATGACGAAGGATTTTCTTTGCTATGTCCATATTATCTTTCCTTATAGGGAAAGCAATATTTCTTAGCTGATCGGCATAATATTGAACCTTATCAGTTCCATCATGCTTACAAGCACAACTTTTTTGTTCAACGATGTTCAATATTTTCTGCTTTTCTTCAATTAAAGGAAGGGTGTAATTTTTCCAAGCTTGTTTACGGGCATTTTTTGCTATTTGTTCAGCTCGTTTTTCTATTTCTGCAATTTGCACCTCAGTAGCAATATTATCTTCAATAAGCCAAGCTCTCATTTTGGTGATGCAATCATATTCTTTTTCCCATGCTAATCGTTTTTTCGACTTGTATCGTTCGTGAGAACCTGAGGTAGAATGCCCTTGAGGTTGCGTTACTTCTTCAATATGAATTAAGTAGGGCTGGTGGTTTGTCCGACAATCAGGAATGCTTTTTTCGTAAACTTTTATAAGTTCGGGATAATTCCATCCGTGGGCTTTCACAATTTTCACACCGGGCAAATCCTTTGTGGGTTCCATGCCTGAAAGCAATACCGAAATACTCTCCTTTGTGGTTTGGTACTTCTTGCTTACTGAAATTCCAAAGCCATCATCCCAAACGGAAACAGCCATAGGAATTTGCAATACACCGGCTGCATTCATGGTTTCAAAAAAATGACCTTCGGTTGTACTTGCATCACCAATAAAGCCAAATGCTACTTCGTTGCCGTTGATTGAGAAGTTGTTTGGTTTTTTTAATTCCGGGTTTTCACGGTAAAGTTTTGATGCATATCCTAATCCAACCAAACGTGGCATTTGTCCGGCAGTAGGAGAGATATCGGCAGCTGTGTTTTTTGTTTTTGTTTGGTCAAGCCAATTTCCACTTTCATCTATATATCTATTTCCCCAATGATTATTAAACGAACGACCGGCATTGCTTGGATTATTTGCCATACTAGTATCGCCATACAATTGGGCAAAGAATTCCTCAGGTGTTGACATTCTGGTAGCAAACATAAAAGTTTGATCGCGGTAATAGCCCGAACGCCAATCTCCGTTTTTAAATTGGCGTGCAGCGGCAACTTGAGCAACTTCTTTACCATCGCCAAAAATGCCAAATTTGGCTTTTCCTGTAAGCACCTCGCGGCGACCCATTAGGCTTATAAAACGGCTTAAGTAGGCTGTTTTATAATCGTTTAAAATTTCGTCTTTTGATAGATTTATGGTGTGATTGTTTTCGCTCATTGTATTTTTTGTTTGCGCCTTTACAACGGTTTTTTGTGGTCTATTGTTTATTAAAACCTCATAATTGATATATAACTGTTATTAAACCGTAATATTAGTTCATTATCGTTTCGATTATTTTATTTGAGATACTATCTTTGTAAAAAAAAACATATTATGGAAGTTGTATTATTGGCTTTAGGTTTGGTTGGTATTGCTGTATTATTATTAGGCTTTAATATATTTTTTCGCAAAAAGGAATTTCCTGATTCTCATTTAAGCCATAATAAAGAAATGGTAAAGCGAGGTATTGTTTGCGCAAAAGCCATGGATAGAATTGAGCGAAAAAAATTGAAAGCCTCGCTTAAATTTGAAGGGCTACAGATTACGCAAAAATAAATTGTATTTTTCTGAACATTTTACCTTTTTAAACCTTTCATAGCAAAACGAAACCTAACCTGATTAATTCATGCGTTTAGTTTAGTGCAAATACAACTTGGAATACCTGCCGACGTAGTTCCCTACTTCAAAGGGATTGCAAGGAAGTAGATGTGCTGAAATAAATGCACTTTAGTA
>JAQICC010000357.1 GCA_027858735.1 Salinivirgaceae bacterium | reverse complement strand
TTGGTTTTCACATTTTGAGTAGCCTGCCCCGATTATTTCGGGGAAACGAAAAGTATAAAAACCTTACAAGACCTCAGTCGATTGAGCAGATTTGCGATAGCGAATCGCTCAATTTGGGTATAAGTCAACTATGGTTGCAGTTTATTCCCCTAACCATTAAAGTCTTTTGATATTTTTCATCTTAGTATTGTTTAAAGCATCAATCAAGTTAGTTTAATCAAAGGTATAATTCTGGTTTAAGTAATATATATCGATATAAAAATAATTCAGTTATATTTGAGAATTGAGCCTGACATAAATAACCAAAGCGACAAGTCTGAAAATTAAGCAGATATAATGAAACATTTTAATGCGGAACAGGTAATTAATAAACTTTTCAATGAAAATTTTCATTCCTTGGTTTTTAAATCATTCCGCATTGTTAATGATTATGAGCTTGCTGAAGATATTGTCCAAAATGTATTTATTAAAATTTGGCAAAACTTTGAAAAAGTAAAACACATTGATAATCTGGCTCCCTACCTTGCTAAAACGGTACATAACTCGAGCCTGAATTATTTGCGCGATCATAAATTTGAAAATAATAAGATGCCCATTGAAAATGCAAACCTTGAAACTGATGATGCAGATTCTTTAGATTTTAAAAAGGATGATGTACTAACAAGCTTACACCAGGCAGTTGACAATCTTCCTCCAAACTGGCGTAAAGCTTTCATACTAAGCAAGTACGAAAAATTTAAATATTATGAAATAGCCGAGCAAATGAAAATTTCAGATAAAACTGTCGAGAAGTATATATCAAAGGCGCTTAAGCAATTACGCAATGAATTAAAACATTTAATACGTATAATCACACTATTTTTTTAAACTAAGGTGTAGGGAAAAAATATTTTTGGTGTTAAATAGTTGAAACACGATGAAAAGCAAACAGAAAAATATCGACGAAACTTTGTTACTCAGGATTATTGAGTACAAGGCAGATGATTCAGAAGTTGCTCTTTTTAAGGAATGGCATAACGAGTCTGCAGAAAATGCAGCCTTGTTTGCTCAATTAAAAAAGACCTATGAATTATCGTCGTTCGATAAACATTCCACACAAGCAAACTGGCAACAGGTTGTTGATAAAGTTAAGACAGGCTACAGTGTTCCTGATTTTATCGAACTACCTGAACCTCAAACTGCTCGAAAAATAATAAGGCTAAATTCACTATTACGTGTAGCAGCATTAGTAGCCCTTGTTATTGGATTAACCTTTCTGTTTAAGAACGTCGTATTCAATTCAGAACAGCTAATTGTTTCTGGCAACGATCTAAAAAACAATGAGCCTTACCTATTGGCAGATGGTTCGATGGTGTATTTGAATAGTGATGCTGAGATTTCGTTCTCAAAGCACTTTGGTGCTAAAAACCGAAAGCTTGAACTTAAAGGCGAAGCATTTTTTGAGGTTCAACGGAACGAAAAACTGCCTTTTCAAATTACATCGAACAAAACTACCACCAAAGTGCTTGGTACCTCATTCAATGTTTTTTCAGATTTGTCGGGAAATGTAAAAGTTTCAGTAGTTAGGGGAGTTGTTACTTTTTTTACAGACAAAAGCAATATAGTTGAACTTCATGCAGGTGAACAGGGAATCTTTGACCCTTTTAAAAAGAGTCTTAAGAAGGATATTATCAACGATTTGAATTTTCAATCGTGGAAAACCGGCATTATGAAGTTTAACGAAACACCGGTTAATGATGTTTTTGATTTGCTAAACAAGCACTACTCAAAAACCCTTTTATTCGATGATGAAAAAGGCAAAGGGCTCAATATTACCACTACCTTTGACAATCAAAGCATTGAAGCTGTTCTGGAAGAGTTAAATCTTTTATTGAACACTAAAAATGTAAAAAAAAATGACACGATTATTTTTAAATCCAACAATTAAAAAAGGCTTACTTCTTATTGCTATATCGGTATATAGCATATTCTGTTTTTCACAGGCAAGCATTTTTGAAAAAAATATTACCATTCCCAATTATAAAGGAACTGCTAAAGACCTTTTTAAGCAAATTGGGGAAAGTAATAACATTGTTTTTTCTTATTCAAGCAATGTTTCGTTAGACTTTGAAGTTAATTTCAAGAACAAACAAATGAAACTTGGCGATTTTCTTGAGCTTGTTTTTCATGGCAAATCTATTCGCTATAAAACAAACGGGAACAAAGTTATTTTATACACTGATGATAAAGTTAATGAGGGTGTTAAATTTACCCAAACAGTCAGAGGTGCAATTATTGATGAAGACAGCAGAATGCCTTTAATTGGAGCAACTGTGATTATACCCGGCACAAATCCGATTATAGGAACCTCAACCGATGTTCAAGGTAATTTCAGGTTAGAGCACATCCCCGTTGGTAGAATTAACCTGCATCTTTCATACATGGGCTACGATGAGAACTTTATTCCAAATATTGAGGTAAATTCAGGCAAGGAGGTTGTTTTGAATTTAAATATGAGGGAATCGGTATTAAAACTCGACGAAATTACCATTACAACAGGTCGTAAAAGAGGCGAGGCCATTAACGAATTAGCATTACTCAGTGCCCGATCAATATCTATCGATGAAAGCAAACGCTACACTGGTGGAATGGACGACCCGGCCCGCATGGTGACAAGTTATGCTGGCGTAGCACAAACACCTGGTGGCAGTAGCGATATTGTTGTAAGGGGAAATTCACCAAAATACATGCAATGGCGATTGGATGGTGTTGAAATATCAAGCCCCTACCATATAGATGATCAAAATGCTTCGTTTGGCGCATTAACAGCATTAAACAAATACTTGCTCACTTCATCTGATTTTTATACCGGAGCCTTTTCACCTGAATATGGCAATGTACTTTCAAATGTTATGGATATGAAATTACGCACAGGAAATAACGAAAATTTTGAAGCTACAGTTGGCTTTGGTTTAATGGGAACAGATATTACTGTTGAAGGACCTTTCAAAAAAGACTATACCGGTTCATACCTGATTAATTACAGGTATTCTAACATATCTTTAATTGACAAGTTAGGTTTGCTAGATGGAGTGGAAGGTGTTCTAGATTATCAGGATGCTACATTTAAGGCTGTTTTGCCAACAAAAAAAGCCGGAACTTTTTCCGTTTTTGGTTTAGCCGGCTTAAGTGGGTGTAATTTTAAAAATGTTGGTGCCGATGGTGTAGGCACCCCAGGAAGAGTAAGCAATGCTTCCATTGTAAAAGATTATGATAAAACAGCAAACTTATTAAATCTTGGAATAATTAACACGCTTACCATTACAAACGACAGCTATGTTAAAACATCGCTATCATATTCAGCCAATGGTTTTAACGATGATCTGTACGAAAAAAACATTTTTAAAATTAATTCTGGTATTGGTGAAAATTTATATGATTCGGTTGGCAACCGCATTCAAACCTTCAAAAGTCGTGTGAAAAATTCGACTTATCAGGCAGCCTCAACCTATAGTAAGCGAATAAATGCCCGAAACAAAATTCAAATTGGCACAAAATATATGGTAAATTTTAGTGATTATTACCAGGATATTTTTAATGAAGATGCAAAGGGCTTGTTAAATGCCACCGATTTTAATAATCGTGTAAATTCCATAAGCAATTTTATGAGCTGGAAATTTAATGTAACCGACAATATAACTATGGTATCAGGGGTTCACAACATGAACGTATTGCTAAACAAGAAAAGTACTTTGGAACCACGAATTGCCTTGAACTGGAAGTTGAATAAAACCAATTCGCTAAGCTTGGGATATGGTAAACATAGTACCAGTGAAAAAACACACAATTATTTCACAAAAGTTCTACAACCCGATGGTAGCTATACTGAACCCAATAAAAATCTCGATTTGCTAATGGCTGATCACTATGTGCTTGGTTATGAAAAACGCTTTACGGAATATTTAAAGGTTAAACTAGAACTTTATTATCAGGATCTTTATAATTTGCCGGTTGAAGATAATGATACCAGCTATTATGCAACCATAAACGAAGGGGTTGATTATCATTACGTTCCGCTGGTTAATGAAGGTGTTGGTAAAAATTATGGCATTGAATTTACTATGGAACGATTCTTCGATAACAATTACTATTTCGTATTAAATAGTAGCTTGTACGAATCGAAATATAAAACACTTGAGGGCGTTTGGCGAAATACTATGTACAATGGGAATTACATCGTTAATTTGCTTTGGGGTAAAGAATTTAAAAACTTAGGCAAAAAGCAGAATAAAACATTGGCTATTAATACAAAAGCCTATATCGGAGGTGGTCAAAGATATATTCCTCTTTTGAGAGACGCTGATGGAGTTGTTGCCGTTGACCCTGCAAACAACAAGTATTGGGATTATGCAAAAGCCTATGACAATGATTTGGTTCATGTTTGCAACGTAAATTTATCGATCAGCTACAAAATAAACCGACCAAACTCAACCCATGAACTTTTTCTCGATTTAATGAATATTGCTAACAGCGATGCAAAATTATCGGAATATTACGACGAAAGTCAACCCGATAATATTGGCTATGAGAAACAAATGTTTCTTCTTCCGAACATCATGTATAGAGTGTACTTTTAACCTAAGTTGAGCGATTCGAACAAAGTGAAGAGTCGCTTTACTTAGGTATAACCCTCCCGACCTCCGGTACGGGACAGGCTGACCTAGGAATTGTTGGTTTTCACATTTTGAGTAGCCTGCCCAGATTATTTCGGGGAAACGAAAAGTATAAAAACCTTACAAGACCTCAGTCGATTGAGCAGATTTGCGATAGCGAATCGCTCAATTGGGGTCTAAGCTCTAATATCACGTAAAATTTTTAGAAGCTAAAGCGAGATGCACTAAAGTACATAGTTTTAACTACTAATGAGACCAATAAATATAAACAAATACACTATTTATTCATGCAATTGCAGCAAAACCTTTCTTTTAGTAAAATTATTATCTTAATTTTAAGCTACTCCTTTCTAAAAAAATCAGAACAACCATTCAAATTGAGATTGGTTTAAAAAGGAAGACAAGGTTAGCATGACATAATTTCAATTCCCTCTATGGGGAATTCTATTGTTGAGTAAAAAAGAAACATTATATCGAGATAGTAGTACGAAACCGACATAACAATAAACAGAGCAAATTGAACAAATTTCACGGTTTAAAACACTTTTTTAAATACGCAGCGGTGGCTCTGCAAAAGTTAAAATAGCACCCAGCAATTATGGGAAATAAACCACAACATGGAGTTTAATTGGAGTTATTTATTTTGGAAAACAATTCATAACATATAACCATAAATACTAATTTCTATGAAAAAATTAATTTTAATTGCACTTGTAATTGCCAATTGTTTGCCCTCAATGGCGCAAGATTCTACTTTAATTGGTTTAAGCCTGGCTTATTTAAGAGACCGATGGTATAACGATGCCGAATATCTTACTAAAAGTGTAAGTGATCTTGGAGGAAAACTATTATTAGAGTATGCAAACGGAGATGCTGAAACTCAAATAAAACAAATTGAATCTCTAATTGATCGTGGTGTAAAAGTATTGATAATTGTTGCATCGGATGCTGAAGCATTAAATAACTCGGTTGATATTTGCAAAAATGCTAACATCAAGGTTATTGCCTATGATCGCTTAATAAAAAACTGCGATATTGATTATTATGTGTCCTTTGACGCAGAAAAAGTGGGAGAACTGCAAGCCGAATATATAACCAAACTTAAGCCCAAAGGAAATTATGTTTTAATTGCTGGTCCCACCAAGGACAATAACGCAGTAAACTTTTTAAAGGGACAAAAAAAAGTACTCAAACCATTTGTTAATAATAATTCAATTAAAATACTCTATGAAAATAACATGAACGAATGGGATAAAATGGAAAGTTTTGTTGAAACAAGTAGCGTTATTGAAACTGGTGAACAAATTGATGCCGTAATCGCTTCAAACGATGATTTAGCAGCCGGTGCAATAATGGCATTTGAAGGTGATGATCGATTTACTGAAACTTTAATTACCGGGCAGGATGCAACTTTAGAAGCTTGCCAAAACTTATTAAGCGGGAAGCAAACCATGACCATTTACAAATCTATAAAGCTATTGGCAAAAACAACGGCCAAGCTCGCTTTAAGTTTAACGGATGGGAGTAAAATAGAAGGTATAAATAGTGAAATTGATAATGGGGCTAAAAAAGTTCCTTCAATTCTACTTGAACCCGTTGTTGTTGATAAAACAAATTTAAAAGAAACAGTAATTAAAGATGGGTTTCATTCTAACCAAGATATTTATGGAGAGTAATGTTTTTTTTAGATAATTGAACATTTTAATGGACACTGTTTCAAAAAGTGTGTAAATAAAAATAACCGAGGGTTTGACTTTTTAAAGTTGAACCCTTTTTTAATGGCTGTCTTTGAAGGCAGCCATTTTTGTTGCTAAAAATGCAGTTTAATCTATGCTCAAAAAAAATAACAAGACTGAGGTAAGTTCAAGTTTAGTTCGAGTTCATTTCCTTATTATGCCGAGGTAATCATTTCAACATAAAAACCGAATGCTAATGAATGGCTATAAATAGCTCTAAAAGATGCTCATTACAATACCAAAACATGCGCGATTAGACCAAATAAAACTGCCACTAGTTTTTACCAGTGGCAGCTTAAAACTAATTATTAAAACCTAACACTACTCTTTAAAGAGCTTAATCGTTTTTACATTTCCGTTTCCTATCACGTTTACTATATACAAACCATTATTTAAGTTCTCAATGTTTATGGTTTTTGATTCATTTAGATTGGCCTGTTTAATTAGCTTACCAGTAACACCATAAATAATTGCCGTATGATAAGTATCATTTGCTTTTACCGATATACTGTTATTTGCAGGATTAGGGTACAGTAAAACATTGTCCATTGCATTATCCTCAACTTTCGTTACAATCTCAGCCGATTTTGCACTTTGAGCTGTTAAATCCCATTTTATGGAAGACCAAGTTGCATCAAATGCATAAAGAACAATATTTACATCGGTTCCATTCGCATAATTAAGCGGACGCAGATATTTTCCTGCCGTCTTGTTTTTTATCCAATAATAACCATCTCCTGTTTCTTCAACGGTCCACATACAAGTACTCCAGATTTCTTTACCAGTTAAATCAACAAGCCCTATTTCAGTATTATCTGCGGTTCCACCATCTTTAGGACGTAAGCAATAGCCATTGTATTTGTTTACAATATTGTAATATCCATCAATGCTAGCCGGTTCAAACGACCATTGAATAGAACTCCAACCAAGATCTGGATTTTCATATTGCACTAATGCACCACCATCAAGATCTTTTTCACTGTCTCTTGGTCTTAAATAATCTGAAGTATTTAAATTCTGAATATTATAATAGTTGCTGGTTAATGGATCGTCTGATGATCCGTTATATGTTGTTATAGTAGGTTCATTATCGTTATCATCGTATACATATTTCTTCAACATATTACCGTTAGCATCGAAAGTATACATCAGTGTAGTATTTTTTGTAAGATCTATATCTCCGAAATCGATAGCTACATTAGCATTAAATCTAAATTTAATGGTTCCATTTGCATTCGAATAGTCCCCATCGTTAGTTGAAAAATTTACCGATGCAGAATAGTTTGTACCTGTAGAATTCATAAGCATAATGGTATAACCAGAATTGTCGCTCATACCAAACTGCATAATGGCGCTTCCAACATTATTGTTTATTTGCCCTTTCATATAATCATCACGCTTATTTATACTAAGCATTTTCCAATGATTGCCAGTTGAATATATATATCCAGATTCATCATCAATCATTTTGAAATTCCAACCCTCACTTACCGACCAGGGACAAAAGAACACAGCATTGTAAGCCAACGCTTTTCTTGCCATAGTTGCCATATATTGACCGGCTTTATGCGATGAAGGACTAATATCACCATCGGTATTATACTCACCAATTGCTATCTTAATAGGCTGATTATAAGGTCGTAAAGCATTAGTTTTATCTAAAAGAGACTGAATTTCAGCAAAATTATCCTGCATATCGTTCTCATTTGCATCACCATAATAATGAAAAGCAAAAATATCAATGATAGGATCACCGTTATAGGTATCCGTACCAACTGGATTATCGCCTTCAAAAAGAAAATCTGAATAAAAAGTGTTAAAAGGATTTTCATAATTACCATCATACTCACCCCACCAATGTCTAAAATCAGGGCCAACAACTATGCTATTAGCATCTTTTTCTTTTATCTTTTTAGCAATGGTTCTAAATTGTCCCCTAAACTCATAATAACCCATTCCATTGTCAGCATCCGGGGTAGTTTTATCCTTAAACCAATCAATGCATTCTTGGCCTCCGCTCGGATCGGGTTCGTTACCAATTGCCCAGTAAACAATTCCTAAGTTTTTGGTATAATTAAAATAGTCATACCATTCACCAGCTTCAGTTGCACTTAAGTGAATTGATAATTGTACCAATGGAATTGCTCCCATTGATTTTACATTTTGTATCGCTTTTACATACCAGTCTTTATCATTGTCACCATATTTATTGTTATTCGGGTAATTACCACCAATTCTAATAAAAGATGTATTCCAAGTTGTTGTTTCTGGCATGTATTCTTCAAACAAATCGGTACTATATTGATATTCCCAGTAATTTAGCCCGAAAAATGTTTCCGTTGATTGGGCATCTAAACTTAAGTAACTAACCATTAAAATGGCTACTACAATCACTAACTTTCTCGCTTTTTCTAGTGTTTTTGTAATCGTTTGTTCCATACTATAAATTTTTAATATGTTAATATTAATTTAATTTATCCCTGGTTTAAGGACTTTATAATAAGGATGCGTTTATTAATTGGAATTCAATAGACTATTGCTCTCCCCAGACGCTATTTATTTTTCAATTAAGAAATACACGATCCCTGTTTTTAGACTATTCATTTTGAGCTGCTCAGTATAATTATAAATAATCTGATTGTCCTACAATTTGCTTTAACGTTTACCCTTTTTTAATATGATTTTCGTTTTGCATGCATTTTAAAAAATCACACATACGTTTGCATATAAATTTGTAGAACTTTTTTTATTGAAAGGTGAATTTTATTTGCAATATTGTCATATAATATTGTCCATAACAAATGTACTTTTGCACTAAAAGCCTTTGATCCAAGTGGAATAAGGATATTTCTCTTGACTTTTTTTCTTACATTTTGCTTTTCCGTCTAAAAACAGAAGAAAAAGTCGGTTTATTACAAACCAACATATTTTTATGTTAAATAACTGCTATATGTATGTTATCTGTTGATAAAAATAATGCTTTAAAAATCAAATATTTCATCATCTATTATCTGAGATTTTACATCTATTATTCCCCATTTTATTTTATCAACCAAAACAATTATGCCACAAAAAAAGTTTTAAGTCAAACAATATTTCTATCGTTGTTAGACAAGCATATTTAAAATTTGCAGATATTTTAATAGATAGGATACGAAGCAACACAAATGTTATGTATTGTATCGTATTTTGGGAAGTTTGGTTAATGAATCTTCAACCACTTGCTTAATTATCCCCAAAGGGAAAAGTAGCTTCAGTTAAGCGAATAAGTTTTTCACAAAGTGAAGTACCAAAACGCAAATGAAGTAATTAGCGTTCATTTGCACATGATAATTTCCTCGACTTTATAATAACCAATTCCTGAGGGCATATTCAATTTGTTAACACTACATGAATGACAAACATATGCATTTTGCTATATGAATCAATGCTTTCTAGATATGCATAATGCATCCAAAACAACTTAGAAAGAATTCGAGGTAATATAAAACATATTAAAAACTACTGCCTTCAATTTTTAGAAATAACTTCGAATGAACAACAAATAAACAATACTCTTTAAAAATATTGAAACTACCACTAAAACGAAAACACATGTTTACAATAATGAATTTACACGGCTATATCAAATCTTGACAAATCTAAAAAATTCAGAATTACCATTGCCGCTAATACGCACAATATAGATCCCTTTAACCAAGTAAGAAATATCTATTTTAAAACCATTTTGAACATTTTTTTTCTTCATTGTGCATCTGCCAAAGGAATCAAATAATTCATAGTCAAATACAGTATTGCTATTGGTTTGCAAATTAATATGTGTTTTTGCAGGATTGGGATATAGTTTCCACAAACCATTATGGTAATTAATATCTATTGGGCTAGGTTCGACAACTTGGAACCAGTTTAAGTTTTGCGCTTTAGCTTTAACAAGCAAACGTAATGTATAGTAACCTTTATCAAGAAATATACTACTTGATTGTGTTTCCCAATTTTGCCACCCCCCTGTTGATTCAAAAATAATTGTATTCAACGATTCAAAAATACTATCTTCAGCAATTAAAAGCTCAAGTTGTGCATTTGTACTTGTGGTTGCTATTCGGCAGTTTAAATCAAAGGTTCCGCTTTCCGTAACATGCACTAAATACTCTAAATAATCGCTTGTCGATGCATATCCTGTATTCATTCCTCCGCCCACATCGCTGCATGCCTCAAGCTCAAGTCCTTCCATATTGAAAAAATCTTCTGCCTGGATTTTACCTGGCAATATATGTCGAGTTGGCAGGTTGTTTTGAATGGCTAATTCAGTAAAGCTTAACAATGATTGTTCAGTGCCAAGAATGCTAGTACCTGTATAGCTAACCTTAATTTCTGAATCGTAATAAACCTTAGCATCCAATAATATTTCAAGAATCTTGTCATTTACATTGCTGATCTCAACTCCTACAATATCTACTTCATAATCATTAACATACACCTGAAAATCTGAGTTTTGAAATGCACTTTCTATGTTTATGATTGCTTTATTAAGGTGAAGTAAAATATTGCTGCTCTCCGTGCCCGTTTCGCCTGTAAGGGCTTGAAAATCTACTTCCGAAACCGTTTTAGGATTATCAAAACTATAGTAATTGAAATTCGCTCCTCCTTTGCTAAATTTATAGACCAATTCGATATCTCCAGCTGGTAAAATAACATCGGTCACCTTAATTGTTTCCCATGCTTGCCACCCATTATTTGATGGCAATTCAAGGGGAGCTATCAAACTAACTCCATTTTGTAGTAAATTTAATATTGCGCCACCATTTCCTGACGCATATCGGATGTTAAGCGTATAGGCTGCAATTGAATCTGAATAGATCGTATACTTCATCCATTCTCCTTCATTTGTCCAGCCTACATTATAACCATTAGTTAAGGTGTCGGTACATTCCTGTATATCAACTCCATCGTTTCTATATTTGTTACCTTTATTCCAATCAATATCTTCATCTATTGACACCCTGTAGTTACCTGTATCTGCATCAAAATAAGCATAATTATTTCTACCAAAATTATAATCGGTGAAGTATATAGTGTCGTAAACAGCAACAATATTAAAGGCTTTTGTCTCCAAGGTATATGGCTGACGCATCATGGCATCGATAACATCATATTGAACTTTACAGTTTTGTGCTTTTTGGTTATAAGCCAGTTTTAACAAAGCAGCAAAAGCTTCATCTACGGTCAAATTAGTGGTATTATTATTCCAATCATCAATTAAAGTCAGATAGTCTTGGTTTAGTTCCGATTGAAATACATTGCTTGGATCGGCATTCTTAATTGGCCACCAACTCCAGCCAATATTATTACTTTCCAGAAGATGAATGGCATTCGTAAACCAGGTATTTGAGTTCTCACCGCTTTCTCCTACCCATAAAGGTACATTGTAATCATCTCTCATATCCAAAAACTTCTCTATCGATGACTGGTCATTAAAATTCCAATATTTATGAAAGCTGAAAACTATGTTTGAATCATAAGAAGCAAGTGATTCTAATCCATTGTAATTCCCCGCATAACAATTTCCTTCTATAAATACTATATGATTGGCATCGGTTTGCCTTATAGTATCAATTAAAGCCTCAAACATTTCGCGCAAAGGAGTATTTTGATTGCAATTACAACCTTTTTCGTTACCACTATTCTCAAAATCCCAATTGGTTTCGTTTATAAGATCATAACCTCCAATATATGGTTCGTTAGCATACCTGTGGGCTAATTTATACCATAATGCAAGTAGTTTTTGTTTGTTATCATCACTCTCCCAAAGCGAAGGCTTTGACGGATCATAATCAGAAATTCCCGAGTTCAATCCTTGTCCGCCTGGAGTTCCATGCATATCGAGTACAAGGTACATTTCATTATCTGTACACCAACTTAATAATGAATCAATTAAATTAAAGCCTTTCTCTTTCCATGTTTGTTCACCTTGTATTGGTTCTTCTTCAATTGGTAATGTGAACCATTTATAATGCAAAACAGCACGAACAGTATTAAAACCCCATAACTTCATTGAATCAATGTCGGCTTTGGTTACATGATTATCAAGCCAAACATTATAAAAACTATCAGCTTTTACTTCACCTACGGTTGATACAATTTTATCTTTCAGTGCAAAATGTGATCCTGCAAAACTTGATGTTTGCATCATATAACCTTCATGTATCATCCAATTACCGGTACCAATACCTCGAAATAAAAAGTTTTCATTTTTGCCATCAACAATTATATCGCCTGACGCACGAAGATAGCCTTGCGCTACCATAGGTAATATTCCTAAAATATAGATAACTATGGATACCACAATTAGTTTTATAATTGGTCTTAATTTTTGATTGAAGTGCATTACATTTCTCATATCTTTCGATCTTATTTATAATTATCAATTGCGCCAAAGTTAATTGAAGTCACATCCGGCTCGATACATTATTATCTTTTTACAGTAACTTATTATTCTTTTATTAAATATTTAAACCTGGATTATGCATAGGATTTCGAATAAAACTGTAAGATGCATATTATCAAGTAGTTTCTAATGCGTTGCCTTAGAAACTACTTAACCCATAGGGTTTTATGGAAAATGATATTATACCTTAATATTCAATGCTTTTTAATCGTGTTAGATTTTTAATGCATAATCCGGGTTAAAGCACATCTAATAAATGTGTCAATTGTATAGTAGGCAAAGTTGAGCCTAAAACCATTTTAAGTCGGATACCCCTAAAAATGCGCGATGATAATTCACCGAGCCTTGAACCAATATTTTAAAAAGCAATTATTAGCTTTGGTTTATCGTTACTTTAACACTTCTATGACAATAGTTCTGGGATTTTCTGCATCTGCATCGGCATGCGAATAGCTCCATTTTGAAATAAGCTTTCCATTTGGATCAAAAGCATAACATTTGGTGGTTTCGCCTTCAAGTACGTCTTTAATTTGCTTCTTAATACCTGCGTCGACAAGTATTGAACATATTGACTTAGCTTCTGCACTCAAATTTAAACTAACTTGCAAGCTATACGCATTTATTCCTGTATTCATTACAATCACTGTGCTTCCGGTTGAATCAGTCATGGCAACCACTTCAACATCATCTTTACTTACTATAGATTTAATAGAATTTTGCTTTAAATTGTCCCTTAGCATTTTCATATGATGGTAGGTTGATCGAGGAATAAAAGGTGCAGTATCATTATCAAACATTCCTAAATCTAATGAAACACGCGAACCTTCACTTTCGTGAACACTCCAAGGAACCATCGCAAACGCTCCTTTTTCAATTCCAAAACCAAACATTTGAGTCCAGTATTGTCCCGCATAAAAAGAGTAAGCTTTATGTGTTTCTGGAAAGCTATGACGCCCTTTATGAATCCAAATTTCACCTTCATTTTTATAGTTAATATTAATTTCAGAGAGCATCCACGATACTTTTTCCTCATCTTCCCGACCAGAATTTACGCTATCAAGCAATGCTAATATAGGCTCAATCCTTTTTTTAAAAACTGAAATATCATATTTTGGCTCACCTTCAGGTGTGAATGAGGTAGTGTAAGTATGCATATCATAAATACTTAAAATAAACTTTCCATTCTTATCTTTTTTATTTAAAACATGCTTCAGAAAAAATTCATGATTAGCGATCTCTCTTGGATCAAACCCTTTAAAAGCAGGACCTGCAATTATTGCATCCGGAAATACCTTCCTTATTTCTTCTGAAATAGTAATATGTTCCTGGACGGCTTCTTGCAACCATCCTTCAAATTTATCGTCGTCATCTTCATTGTTAATTGAGAAGTAAAGAATATTTCTATTTGATTCTTTAAAATGAGTTAGCAACGCCCTTCTTTGTTCGTAGCTCCATCGACCAGAAATTTGTACTAAAGGAATGGACCCTACTGATTGAATTGAATCTAACATTTCATCATATTTCTCAATTCCATAATAAGTGCCTCTACATGCATTACCACCAATACGAATCAACTCAGGGTTTAAATCTATAACTTGATCCCAAACTTGTTCTATCCTTCCGTTGTGTTCCCAGCTTGGCATCCAGTAGTTAAGACCTATTAAACCCGCATTAAGCTTTTGACAAACTGCCGTATTAAGCAATAAAAAACTTGCCATACTTAGCATTAATAAACCTTTCATTGCGTTACTATATTTTTTAAATCTTTTTACGCTTAAATTCTTACTCATAATGTGACAATTTAATAATTAAAAAATAATTCTGCCAAAAGGTGTTTCATGAATTCTAATACTTTTACCATAGCACCTTAAGGCTCTAGTTTAAAATGGCGATGTTTTATTTTATTAGTTTCACCCCTCTCCCTGTCGGGTCTCTCCCCTTTTAGGGGAGATTGCACGGATTGAAGTTTTTAGCAATCATTTAATTTCTTTTGCTAAAAAGCTTATTCAAAGTACCTTTCCCTATTAGGGAAAGTCCCGCAAGGGGAAAGGGTGAAATTTTAATTTAAAAATATCAACGCTATTTTAAACTAAAGCCCACCTTAACTATAAGACATTAATACTCAAATACTCTTTAGGCGATTTTCCGAATTGTTTTTTAAAAGAACGGGTATAATATGATTGGCTATTAAAACCCACTGCATATGCAACTTCGGTTATTGTCAAATTTTTCTGACTCAATAATCGTAGTGACTTTTTAAGTCGTATTGTACGAACAAACTCATTAACTGTTTGCCCTGTTAAAGCCTCAATTTTCAAGTAAACTAATGAACGACTAACCAGCAATTTTTCGGCTATAAAATCAGCATTAATACTTTCTTCCGTAACATCCTCCAACACAATATCAATTACCGATTGTATAAATTTATTATCCCTATTTTCGACATTTTCGGTATTGAAATACAAGCTATTTCCATTATTGAACTTTTCAATAAATTCTGCCCTGGAATTAAGAATATTACTAATTTTTAAATTTAGAAGTGCAATACTAAAAGGCTTAAATATATAATCATTCGCTCCTACGCTAAGACCTTCCAGATGCTTTTCATGTGAATGTCTGGCGGTTAATAATATAATAGGAATGTGACTGGTGCGTTCATCAGCCTTTATTCTTTTGCATAATTCAAAACCATCTAGTTTTGGCATCATTACATCGCTTAAAATTAAATCTGGTATCATAAACGACACTTTCCTTAATCCTTCTTCTCCATCTTTTGCCAATTCTATTTCATAATCGTTAATTAATTCATTTCTTATAAATTCGCGCAGTTCTTCATCATCCTCAACAATAAGTATTTTATACTTTATGGGAACTTTGTCACTATCAATTAATAAATCAACTTGCTTTAATATAACTTCCTGTTTAAAATTCTTATCACTCTCAACCGATGCCTCTTTAATACATGTATTCTCCATTAATGTATCAAGAATAGGTAAATACAAAGTGAAATTACAGCCTTCACCATATACCGATTCAACCAAAATATTTCCTTTATGAAGTTCAGCTAACTCTTTGGCTAAAGTTAGGCCGATACCTGTTCCTTCAATTCTATTTTCATTATTTTGCGAAATACTATAAAACCTATCAAATATAAAAGGCAAATCAGATTCCTTTATTCCAACCCCTGTATCGCTTATTGATATTTCAATTCCGTTTGTATCATTAATAGAATTTATCGATGAATTAATTTCGAGTTTTATTTCGCCTGTTTTTGGAGTGAATTTAAATGCATTCGAGAGTAAATTACACAGAATCTTATCCAGCTTATCCCTATCAAACGACATGTTTTGGCTCTTAATTTGAGATTGAAAAGTATACTTTATTCCTTTTTTTTCTGCCAAAAAAGCAAAGCTTGACCATGTGGATTTACAAAATTCCACAACATCGCCAAATGATTGTTCCAGAACTAAACTTCCAGCTTCAAGCTTTCTGTAATCCATTAGCTGGTTTACCAAGCCAAGCAAGCGTTCAGTATTGTTTTGAATAAGATTAAAGTGATATTGCTGTTCTTCTTTCGTGAAATTATTATTCACATCGCTAAGCTTTTCAATTGGAGCTTTTATTAAAGTTAAAGGGGTGCGAAATTCGTGCGAAATATTTGTAAAAAACCTAAGTTTCATTAAGTTGGTTTCACGAACATTTTTTATGTTTATTTTCTCAAGTTTTAATTGATTTTTAAGTTTTTCTCTATTTAAGATTGATGTGCGAAACAAGTATAACATTAACCCCATTAAGAGCACATAAATAACAAAGGCGCTTTTTGTTTTCCAAAATGGCGGATTAATTACAATATTTAACTCCGTACCGCTATTGGGAATAAGCTCATTATTTTCAACCAAACTTACTCTAAAAGTATAGGTACCATGTTTTAAATTGGTATAAGTAACCGATCTTTTTTCTCCCACAAAATACCAATCATTGTCAAAACCTTCCATTTTATAAGCATATTCAATAGTTTTAAACGGATTGAAATTTAATGCAGCGTATTCAAAACTTAATACCGACTGATGGTGCTCTAATTCAATTTGTTTTGTTTCAATTATCGATTTTTTTAAGGGAGACGACTGCTCATTTGCTTTTTGAGCCTTATTAAAAAGCATAAATTTCGTTAAATAAACGCTGTTTTTCACATCCGGTATATTGACACTATCAGGTTTAAATCGTACAAAGCCATTTATTCCTCCAAAATACATGTATCCATTTGCGGCCTTTAAACAGCTACGTTCCAAAAACTCCTGTCCCGAAAGCTCTTTACTTAATAGCATATGCTTAATTTCACCCCTATCTGGACTAAATTGTGTGATCTCATGATTAGAGCTCAACCATAGATTTCCTATTTCATCTTGCAGTATCCCTTTAATATTATTTGGAATTTTATAAGTTCTATTTATTCGTTCAAATTTAAAACGACCATCAATTTCATCAACTCTATCCAATCCATTTAAACTCCCTACCCAAATTCTATTTTCGTCATCTTCAAACACCGTATACAAATAGTCTGAACTTATTGTATTAATATCATTAGGCACATGATTAAACACGTGAAATATTGAATCAAACATATATAAACCTGTATACGATACTACCCATAATCTATTTTTACTATCCTCAACAATATCAACAGGGTAGGATACCGACAACAATTCTTTATTAAATGAACCTGGATTGGATTTATCGTAAAACCGTTTTTCCTTTGGTGAATAAACCAACAAGCCATTTTCAATATGTGTTGCCATCCATATATTGCCATGCTTGTCGGTACCTAAACCTTTAATATTTTTTCTTGAAACCTTGCTGTAACTTTCATAATCAAGCATTAAATTTTTATATTGTTTTAGATCCGAATTATATTCATACAAGCCAACCCCCCATCCCGATACGTAAAATGAATTGTTCTCGTCTTTATTCTGAATAATATCCAATATGCTTGATGCTCCAAGTTTGTTTCCCAACCCGAAACTTGTAAAACCCTCACCTTCATTTAATTTGTTTATTTGCCCATCACCAGTACCAACCCAGATAGTGCCGTTTTCATCTTCATAAAAATTATTCACAGAACTATTGCTAATGGTTTGTTCATTTAAGGGGTTATAGGTAAAAAACTCAAAATTGCTATTGGATGAATTTATATAACTCAAACCCCCTTCTTGTGTAGCAATCCAAATATTTGATTGCTTATCTTGGAAAATAGAATTTATAATATTGTTAGATAAGCCATTGCCTTTAATATCTGATGATTTTAACACCGTAAAATTGTCCGACTCGTTATTATAAATACTAACTCCATTATCCTGAGTGCCAATCCAAATAACATTTTTATTATCCTCAAAAATAATTGAAAGGTTGCTGCTACTAATCACATTATCTATTCCCTTTAAATTCTGATATTGTTTATAGGTTTCAGTTGTTAAATTATATTTAATTAACACCTTATTATTACTGAGCCACAAATTATTCTGCTTATCAAATAGTATGGGGTAATTATCTTTTAAAATATCATTATTAACCCCTTTTAACTCAATATCCCATTTCTCCATTTTATTAGTCTGAATGTTTGGCACATACAAACCATAATTGCATTGTATAATAAGTTCCTTTTCAGAATTTTGAATAATATCACGCACATCAAAATCATAAATTAATTCATGTTCATTTATGGGTAGAGCATACCTAATAAAATTATCATTTACGGGATTATAGCGAGCCAATCCGTTGTCTGTTCCAAACCAAATATGGTTATTTTTATCGCGCATTATTGTTCGAATAACTGTTGCCGGAATTGTGGTAATATTTTCCGGTATATGGTTATATCGATAGAATTTTTCCTCTTCCAAATCAAATCGAACCAATCCTGCTTGATTTGTACCTATCCAAATATTCTTTGAACTATCTTCAGCCAAACAGTTGATGAAGTTATTTGGCAAGGAATTATCATTTTCTACTTCGTGTTTAAAAGTAATTATTTCATATCCATCATACCTATTCAAGCCATCGCGAGTTCCTATCCAAATAAAGCCTCTTGAATCTTCAAGTACAGCCATTACAGAATTATTGGATAATCCATTTACTGTTGATAAATAATTGAATTTAAAATTTTGTTTTTGAGCACTTATATCTGTAATTAATAGCACCATAAAAACGAATGATAAGAATCGACATCTCCCAAATCGAATACTCATTCTAAAACCCCTTTCTTTTAGAATTAAAACATTTCAAATAATATTTTCAATATAGGCATCACTTTTCTACACCAAATAAACTATAGTTTATATATCATGTACTATAGTTTATTTGGTGTAGAAAAAAATACGTTCGGTCTATAAGAATTTTTAAAAAAAATCAATTCCAATAACAATGGCCGCCTTACAAAAGGCAGCCATTATAAAATTGCCAGCTAAAACTGACATTGTAAGCAGAGGTGAGTTATTTTAAAATAAGGTCTATCTGTTTCAATTCCTCGTTTGAAAATTCAATATTATTTAAAGCTGCCACATTATCTTCAATATGTTTCATTTCGCTTGCCCCTACTAATACTGACGAAACTTTACCGCCACGTAATACCCAGGCAATTGCCATTTGAGCCAAAGTTTGACCACGTTGTTCCGCAATTTCGTTTAGCTTGCGTGCTTTAGCTACTCTTGGTTCTGTTATTCCAATTTCAGCTAATTCAGCCGCTCTATCAGCTGGAATACCATTTAAATAAGTATTGGTTATTAAACCTCGCTGCATAGGCTGAAAAGTAATACTTCCAATACCTTCTTCTGAAAGGTAATCTTGTAAACCATCTTCTATCCATCGATTAAACATGGAATAACTGGGTTGATGAATTAAACACGGCGTACCCAATCGTTTTAAAATTGACACGGCCTCTTTGGTTTGCTCTAAATCGTAATTTGAGATACCCACATAAAGCGCTTTACCCTGGCGCACAAATAAATCGAGTGTTGCCATGGTTTCTTCCAATGGTGTTTCAGGATCGAAACGGTGCGAATAAAACATATCAACATAATCAACTCCTAAACGCTTTAAGCTTTGATCCATACTGGCTACCAGGTATTTTTTACTACCCCACTCCCCATAAGGGCCTTCCCACATATCGTACCCAGCCTTGGTGGTAATTAAAATTTCATCGCGGTATCCGCTTAACTGAGTTCGCAGGATTTTCCCAAATATTTCTTCCGACGATCCTGCAGGATTTCCATAATTATTGGCTAAATCGAAGTGAGTAATTCCCATATCGAATGAGCGACATATGATATCACGACAGGTGGCATATACATTATCTTCACCAAAATGCTGCCATAATCCTGCTGATATTGCAGGTAATTTCAATCCGCTTTTACCTACACGATTATAAACCATGTTTTGGTATCTATCTTTGTTTGGAACGTAAGTCATTTTAATTATTTTAATTATTTATTTATCAATTAGTTTATTATTTGAGGTTCTTGATTTTCTGATGCCATAGTAATATCATAAAGTATTTGTTTGTTAAGCGCACCGCTATTATCAAAGACCAAAATTATTGTTGAGTTTGGCTTTATCTCACCTTTATGTGAAGTTTTTAACACGATCTCCGACGTAATATTTAAACCATCAGTTCCTTTGTTTATTTTACTTAAATCAAATTCAACAATTTCGTTCATGCTTTGATTCATTAACATAACTGTAGAAACATCAGAACTTTTACTAGCAAAAGCTTTAACGAATGGATTATTTGTGGTCATTTTTACAAATTCACCACTAAAATTTTCAGCCATTAGTTGCATGTGGTAGTATGTTGAATGTGGTATAAAATCAGGTGGACCACCTATATAACCAAAATAAGTACTTTTTCTGTCACTTTCTTGAATGCACCAAGGGGTAACACAAAATGCATCGTACTCCATGGCCATAGCATATACATCAGCCCAAAATTGCCCATTAATAAATGATGGTACAGCTATGCCACCAATTCCATGATCATCAGGATTTCTATAGGTTATATTAAATTCAGTAAGTCCCCATAACAATTTATCATCACCAAATCGCTGATACTTTTTGTTTGAAGCCTCAACATCCTCCAATAAATTTAAAATCATGCCCCTCATTTTGCTTACTGAATAGTTAATTACATCGGTTCTTGAATAATTTTTACCATTCGGGTAGTTATGAAAGGTCACTCCATCAATGTACCAATTTCCATTTGAATCACGACCAGCAACACTGTGCCTATCACTAATTAAAAGAGCCTCATATAAATCATTGTAATATGCTGCTGCATCGGGTGCAAAAATTTTAATTTTCGGATCGACCAATTTCATAGCCGTTGAATGCGACTTTATGTAACTCGATATAGAATCAATAGTCCACTTACCAAGTTGGTAAGGTTCATTTCCTATACACCAATATTTGATATACATATCGGTATCCTTGTTAAAATGTTTTACCAATTCTGCTGCTTTTTTTGCCGATTCAACTCTTGAAACCTGAAATAGAGGCTCTGCACCAATAGCCTTTATTGATTTTACCCATGTATCCAAAGTGTCGTAACCGGGTAAAGAATGTTCGTAGCCATTACCCCCAATTCTAATTATTTTGGCGCCACTAGCTTCCACTTTAGGCCAAAGCGACTGTTCAATATAACCTGACCTACCTTCTGCACCAGCGGTTAACCAAAGGTTTTGACCGAATAAGTATGGACTTATTTCCTTGGCAGTAGGTTTATCAATTTCCTGAGTGCAACTAACAAATAGTACACTTAATAAAAATGATAAACGAAGTATTGATTTCCTATGCATATAATATTTTTTAAAGATTTAAAATAATATGTCAAAATTACATTGTTGAGAGCTCATTGGCATGAAATATAATTTAAATTGTATAGAATAATATGCAAAAATTAAAAGAGGTTACCCATAATTAAATGAATAACCCCTTTGCAATATAACACTTAAGACTAAGTAGGGCTTGCTTAAAAACACATATAATACAATATTTCAATAAGTTAAACCGCATTTTCAATCATTAGATGCAAGGCTTTTGCATTATTTATAGCATTTTCCTTGCACTTCATTTTTAAATTCACCTATTTTACTTACCCTAATATGTTAGCCAGAAGCAATTCATCTACTTCATTAACTTCAACTCGAAGTATATTAATACATCTTCGTCTAGTTAATTTATAGCTAAATCACTTCTGACTTTTTCAGCAAACCCTAAGTAGAGTTTGTCTATAAAGTCCAACTTCTTCGTTGTCGCTCAAAATCCAAATCCTCGAATACACTAGTATACTGCGGTTTGAATTTTTCACACGCCTCGAATTTGAACTTTTTAGCTCAAACTCTCGACTTTATGGACAGGCTAATTAGTCATCCGATGAATTCATAATTGACTGAATGACAAACCTGAATTGGTTCGGTATTTTGCAAAAGTATTCATCGGGTGACTTTTCGGAGTGGACTCAGAGGTTAAAATCTTTGTGATATCATAGAGATTTGCCTTGATGGCTAAAAAAAATGCCACAAAGTCGCAAACACACAAAATTTACACTAAGAACAACAAATGTTTATATTATAAACCGGATTATTCACGAATAATCCCTGTCTACGACAGCGACTAAGATTTAGTAAAAACTTTTTTTCAAAAGTTTAACTTCCCCGAATCAAGTTTTTCGAAATAAATTCGGAACAGGCTGGGGCAGGCTATCTAAGTCGGGACTATCCTGACCTTTATGCATATTTTCCAAATTTATGAATAGTTCAAGATAGAATAAACATATAGGGTTCATAATCATTATTAACTTTGAGTCTTTAAATTAAAATTATGATTGAAAAGCATAAAGATAATTTTGCCCGATTGCTTGATATAATGGATGAGCTTCGTGCAAAGTGTCCGTGGGATAAGGAACAAACTCTTGAAAGTTTGCGAACTCTTACCATTGAAGAAACCTATGAATTGGCTGATGCTATTGTAGATAACGATTTGCAGGAAATTAAAGAGGAACTTGGTGATTTGTTACTACATATTGTATTTTATGCTAAAATAGGACAAGAAAAGGGGGCATTTGACATATCTGACGTAATTGACAATCTTAACGAAAAACTTATTTACCGTCATCCGCATATATTTGGCGATGTTAAAGTTGAAAACGAGCGCGAAGTAATAGAAAATTGGGAGCGGCTCAAACTTAAGGAAAAAGGTGGTAACAAATCGGTGTTAGAAGGTGTACCTAAAGGATTGCCTGCCTTAATAAAGGCCCATAGAATTCAGGATAAAGTAAGAGGTGTAGGTTTTGACTGGGATGAGCGAGATCAGGTTTGGGACAAGGTTGAAGAAGAAATGGATGAACTTAAGGTAGAACTTAAAGCTGATCCGGGTTCGCCAGAAGCAGAACTTGAATTTGGCGATTTGTTTTTTAGCTTAATAAATGCTGCCAGACTTTATGGAATAAATCCGGAAAACGCTTTAGAACGCACCAATCTAAAATTCATTAAAAGGTTTAATTATCTTGAAGAGAAAACCCTTAAACAGGGTATTGACCTAAAAGACATGCCCTTAGAAGCTATGGAAAAAATTTGGCAAGAAGCAAAAAAAGCAACGGATTAATAATTTGAATCGATATTATATCGAAATTTGTTTAATAATAAAAAACAGGCTTTTCAGTTGTTTGCTGATTTTTTTTCAACCAACGGTATACTGTATGATAGGTTAATCCTGTCATTTTTGCTATTTCAGGAGCAGTATATTTTTTTGCCAGCTTAAAAACGGTTGTTTTTATTTCTCGATTATATCGAGGCGAAGCACTTTTTTCTTTACAATAACGCTTACGAATTCTTGCAATTGACATTTCCGATACACCATATTCAGAACAAATGTCTTTTGCAAACTCACCGTTATCGAGCCTTTTTGCAATTTTAACAGCTTCATCATACGAAATAGAAGAACTTCCACGATACTTCTCCCCATCGGCTTCGCGTAATTTGCTGTTCTTTGCATATAATTCTTTGCTTGTGCCCCAAGATAAGTTTGAATAATGATTGTTTGATATATCGTTATTCATATGCAAAACATACTTGCTTGCAATGGGTCGTTTATTAAATACAAACGCCTCGGCAACAATGCGATGTACGTAAAAACTTTTACCCTGAATACTTACAGCTTTATATCCTTTGCTATTTTTTGAAGTTCTAATTAGATGTTGATTAACTACCTTGTTTAGGTATTTAATTACCGATCCATCTTCGCTTACTTCTACAAGGTCTTTAACCCCTTTGAGCTTGACTTGCTTAATTTCTTCCATGATAATGCCCTATTTGTTGAACAAAATTAAAGTATTTTAAAAAATAAATGTCATTTTTAGTCAATAAAATTACTTATTGAAGCAGAATTTTTATTTTATTGTATTTGGGTGTCTATTAAACTATACAATTCCAAATCGAAATTGTTTTTATTATTTCAATTTATTTTTAGAAACTGATTCTTATTGCAGTTTAACAAGTTCTGCTTTTACAAAAAGCATAAGCTCGGCAATATATTCTTTGCTAAAATTAAACTCAATACCGGCTTGTTTATATATATGAGGTATGGGTGAAGTGTAGCCCATTTTTAAAGCTTTTTTGAAATTTATAATAGCTTCTTGTTTGTTTTCTTTAAAATTCTTCCAAACTGCAATTGCTCCTAGCTGAGCTATGGCATATTCAATATAGTAAAACGGTACTTCGTAAATATGCAGCTGTTTTTGCCACTGAAACGCTTTAAATTTCTCATATCCTGAGTAATCAATAATTGAGCTGCCAAATTCTTTAGAAATACTTAGCCAAGCATCCTTTCGTTCTTCAAAAGTGTGATTGGGATTTTCATATAAAAAATGCTGAAACTTATCAATGGTAGCTACCCAAGGTAAAACACTTAGTACATCTTCAAGGTGTAGTCTTTTAGCTCTTTTTAATTCATCAGCATCATCAAAATAGTAATGCCAATAGTCCATGGTTATTAACTCCATGCTCATTGATGCCAGTTCTGCTATTTCAGCAGGAGTTTGTTTAAAATTTACCAGTTCTAAATCAGAACATAAATAGGCATGTACAGCATGTCCACCTTCATGTAGCATCGTTACAACATCGCGTAAATTACCAGTAGAATTCATAAAAATAAAAGGTACATTGCTTTCATGTAAAGGATAATTGAATCCTCCGGGAGCCTTATTTTTTCTTGAATCTAAATCGAGGTATCCCATGTTTTTCATTTCATTAAGATACATGCCAAACTCAAGCTCTAAATCACGAAACACAAAAGTTGTTTTTCTAATTAAATCTTCAACTTTTTCAAAAGGCTTTAAGGGAGGCATGTTTTCAGTGTCAACATCTAAATCCCAAGGCCTTAATGTGTCTAACTTTAAATTTGATTTGCGCGTTTTATGCAATTCGTCAATAATAGGTTTAACCGTTTCTGCAATGGCTTTATGAAAGCTTTTGCAGTCTTCAACTCCATAGTCGAAGCGTCCCATGCTTTTGAATTTATAATCTCTAAAGTTTTTAAAACCGGCATTTGTAGCAATTTTTTGGCGAAGTTTAATGAGTTCGGTCAATAAATTATTGAGTGTTTCAGCATCCTCAATTCTACGCTTATTTATTAAATTATAAACCTCTTCACGTACATTACGGTCATTTTCTTTTAAGAAGTTGCCTGCCTTTTGTAGCGTAATTTCTTCGTTATTGTACGCTATTAGCATTTTCGATGAAATAACACCAAAATCCTGCTCTTTTTGTTGCAATTCTGCTTCAATGGGTACATTCGCTTCTCTGAAAAGTTCAATGTCTTTTTTAAGCTCGCGTAAAACTGTAAAAAGTTTTGTGCTGTCAACTTTTGAAAGAACTTCTTCGGTATAAAATTTTTGATCAAGTTCGTTCGATACAATGGCAATTTTTGGCTCAATTTCAGCTACGAAATTGTTAAAACTATTAGCGAGTGATTTGTCGGCGGTATTGCAATTCATTTTAATGTATCGCCAGGCTAGGTCTTCACTAAGTATACTTTCCAGTTCACTTCTATCAACCAGCCAATTCCAAACTTCACTTCGTGTGCTTAATGTTCTGGTTTTTAAGTCTTCAAAATAAGATTTAATATCTTCAAATGAGTTTATTTCAAGGTTTGAACTGATGTATTTACGTTTTAGTTTATTAGCCATGATATAGTTTTGTTTAAAACAATTTTTGAGGTGGCGAATTTATGAAAAAGTTATATAATGTGACCTATTAATGCGTTAATTTAACGGTATATTAATTATAATAGCAATTGCGAAAGTTTTATTAGTATTGGCAAATACTATTTATGGAGTATACCGATTGACCTTGGTCATGGAACATTTTTAGTATTTTAAGGATATTTTCTTTTGACCATAATCGATTACAGCTTTATGATTAACTAAAAAATCGCTACCGATTAAACCGGCTACTTGTTTTGAAGTATATTTTTTGTATAAATTATTTACATGTGATAAATCAAGTAATAGTGCTTGAAAATCTTTGATTTCAAGCGTTTTGAATTTTACTAGTGGAATAATTCCTGCTTGCGCTTGCGTAATCATGGCATTTATACCGGATGAATTTTCATCGTCAATTTCTTCCAGATTTTTTATGAACGGACTAACAAATTCTTGATCAAAGACACTTTTTGAAGCTCCGGTATCAATAATAAGATCACCCATAGTGTGATTTGGGAATTCGGCCTCAATCATTAAATGGTAGCTTTTGTCTTCTAGTTTTATGAATTCAATTGGGAGGATAAGGGTCATTTAAAAAGGAATAGAAAAGGGTAATGAAATAGTTTCGTAACTATTTTAGATGGTATCTTTTAATTTTTTAGTCTTCAGTCTCCAGTCCTCAGTATTTAACTACTGTGGACTGGCTACTGTTAACTAAAATCTAATATTTATTTCCCTTTTGTGAGTGATAGGTTATTTTAAAATTTCAGCTAATAAACCGTTTGTTTTTCTTACGGCTTCAGCCGAAGATGTTAGTTTTTCTTTTTCGGCGTCAGACAGCTCAATTTCTAGAACTTTAACAATGCCATTTTTACCTAAAATTACAGGGGCACCAATGCAAATATCGTTTAAGCCATATTCTCCTTCCAGCAATACAGAACAAGGGAACATTTTTTTAGAATCTAAGGCAATGGCTTTAACCATTTCAGAAACAGCAGCTCCTGGAGCATACCAAGCGCTAGTGCCTAGTAGTTTTGTTAGTGTAGCTCCCCCAACTTTTGTTGATTCAACAACTTCTTGTAATTTTTCGGCTGATAAAAACTCAGCAACAGGAACGCTGTTGCGTGTTGCTTTTTCGATTAATGGTACCATTCCGGTATCGCTATGCCCACCAATTACCATGGCTCCAATTTCTGAACTTGGACAATCCATAGCTTCAGCTAAACGATATTTAAATCGTGCGCTGTCAAGTGCACCTCCTAAACCAATAATTCTGTTTTTTGGCAGACCTGTTGCTTTCGCAGCCAAATAGGTCATGGTATCCATTGGGTTACTTACAATGATTAAAACTACATCAGGAGAGTGTTTGATCAAATTTTCAGAAACTTCCTTAACAATTCCAGCATTAATGCCAATTAGTTCTTCACGTGTCATGCCTGGCTTACGAGGAATGCCACTTGTAATAACAGCAATATCACTTCCTGCTGTTTTTGAATAATCGCCGGTTGTACCTGTGATTGTTGAATCGAAACCATTTAAAGATGACGTTTGCATTAAGTCCATAGCTTTACCTTCAGCAAACCCTTCTTTTATGTCAAGAAGAACAACCTCATCAGCGAAATTTTTTATGGCAATGTACTCAGTACAACTAGCCCCAACATTTCCTGCTCCAATAATTGTAACTTTCATGTGAATATAATTTTAGTTTTTATTAGCTGTGTTTATTATAAATTAATTAAAATTTTTCGTCGTACTTAGTCCAAAATGCATCGCCTAGCTTCCAAGCATTTTTCACTGCAAAATTACCCCATTTTATGGTATAATCAGTAAGAAATTGCCTACGTTTTTCTATTGAATCAAGTTTTAATGCTTGTTGTTCAACATTGTTTTGTTTATCAAACAATTCCAATTGCATGGGTAAAAAAACTTTATTTACATCGATACTGGCATCACCCCATCGTTGAGCAGTTAAAGTGCCTAATCGGTTAAAAGCCCACCAAGCCGATTCGTTTGTAAATCCATTTGGTCTACCGGGTGTTTTGTATGATTTGGGTAAATCGGTTGTTCCTGCATAAACTGGAATATAAACCGATGTAGCAACATTATCTTGTGCCAGCCAAACAACGCCGCCAATTTCATCGGGCAACCAATCGCGACACTGAATAATTGTGGCATACATAGTGTACCAACGTGCAATTGTCCGTTCTCCTAAAAAATCAATATGGCCTGTTTCTGAATCGGTATGATACCAACCGCCTTGTACGTTTTGTATTTCAAGTTGATCGTAAGGCATAAAAGGATTTGCTAAAGGCGAAACAACTGTTTTGCCATTTTTGTTTGTGGTTTTAACATTACGAGTCATATCGTAGGGCGTACCCTGATAGTAATCCTTAAAAACATGAACCATGTTAATGAGTTCAACTAGGCTGTCTGGCTTTACCGAAAAGGGATAATCTTTATCGTTTGGATGAAGCTTAAGCGAAGGTGCAAATAAATCGAAAACACGCCATTCACGACGACGGGCAGCAACCGATTCACGACTTTCCGGAGCATAAGCATAACAAAATTTGAAGGTTTCACTCTTACTCCACCAACCGCTTTCTTTAGCAAGGTTAAAAACATTGTCTGATGCCATAAAGTAATCGGAGTTTTTTAATTCGATTTCTTTAATGGTGCTGGCGTTGGCATTTACAGAAATATGATTGTCGGGTACGCGCTGAGCAGCCCAAACTGCACCCACCTTATCTTTGCCAGGGCCTAGAATTTCAAAATGCCAAACTTCTTTTTTGTCTGCAATAGTTAAACATTCTCCATAATCATTCCAGCCGTATTCCTTAGTAAGTTTACCAGCTAGTTTTATGGCATCACGAGCAGTGGTACACCTTTCTAGCATAAGTTGGCATAAGCGTTGGCAGTCAATTAAACCGTTATCAGATTGTAATTCTTCACGTCCTCCAAAAGTTGATTCTCCTATGGCTAACTGCTTTTCGTTCATGCAAGGGTAAGCGGTATTTACGAAGCCTAATGTTTCCTTAATTTGAGGAAGAGTACCTATGGAATCGTGTTTATAGGTGGGCATTGCTAATGAATCGAATGCGCTACGTTTATACATGGTTGTAGTAGAACCAATGCTTTGTTGCTTTGCGGGTACAATGTCCATCCATGAACGCGTTCTGTGGCTATCGTCGGTATGCGATGTCATTACCGAACCATCGGCAGAGGCCTTTTTGCCAACAGTAATTGAGGTACAACCTTCAGGAACTCCTCCTTGCCAATCAGATTTATCCTGACTTTGACAAAAAAAACTATTTAAAGTGAAAACTAAACTTGATATTATTAGAATTTGCTGCTTCATTTTATTTCAAATTAAGCATGCCAATATACAAAGTTTTAGTTTTAACTGAAACCATAAATTCAAATTATAAACCTGTTTTTGAATCAATTTTTATAAAGTATTTATCAATTTTAAATGTTTATATTTTTATTATTTCATAACTTTCAAAGCTTTTAGTGTTGTTTAGTGTATGTAGTATTTATAAGTTGCTTGTATTGAAAGCTATAAACCACTTATTTAAAATAATTTTTATGAAAAATTTATTGATTTCCTTACTTTTTATTATGCCGGGTATTATTTATGGGCAAGCGTGGATGCAAAATATACCTCAAAAAGCTGCAGATAAAGAATTAACCCTACCAGAAATTCAAGCTGCTTTTAATAACTACCATGATCAGCTTGGAGTAGTTAAAGGTAAAATTGCGGTCGAAGGTAAACAAGTGAAAGTTCCTGGTTGGAAGCAGTTTAAACGTTGGGAATGGTATTGGGAGTCAAGAGTTAACCCTGAAACAGGAGTATTCCCCCAAGGGAAAACCTTAAATGAATATTACAAACAAAAAAGTGTAAAATCCAGCAAGTCTGGTGGCAATTGGACGGCTATGGGCCCATCAACATCTGAAGGAGGATATGCAGGTATAGGTAGAATAAACTGTGTTGCTTTTCATCCTACCGATAACAATACTTTTTGGATTGGATCGCCATCGGGTGGATTGTGGAAAACTACTGATGGTGGAACCACATGGAATGTATTAACGGATAATAACGCTGTTTTAGGTGTGTCAGATATTGTAATACCCTCAGATTACGCTACCTCAAATACAATATATATTGCAACAGGAGACAAAGATGCAGGTGGAGGTTTAAGTGCGCTTGGAGCCTCATATAATGATAATAATTCAATTGGTGTTTTAAAATCTACCGATGGTGGCCAATCATGGCAGGCATCAGGTTTAAGCTATGAGGTTTCTCAAAATAAGCGTATGGGTAGGTTAATGGTTCATCCTTCCAACAATAATATTTTGTTTGCGGGTACATCAAATGGTATTAGCAAATCAACCGATGCAGGAGTTTCGTGGGTTAGCGTATATTCTGGTGAGTATGTTATTGATATGGAATTTAAACCTGGTGAACCTGATATTGTTTATGCCAGCACCAAAGATTATAGTGGAAAGGCTTTTATGCTGAAATCTACAAATAATGGTGGTACATGGATGGTAGAGCAAGAATTTTCAGTAACAGATTATCGCGTAGAAATTGCGGTAACTCCCAATGATCCAGAATTTGTTTATGCACTTGTTTCGAATCAAACAGGTGGTTTAAGTGGAATTTACCGTTCTGAAGATTCAGGTTCAGCATTTTCACAACTTGTGAACGGTGATGATGCTAATAAAAGCTATTTAGGGTATTATAGTGATGGTTCAGGAACCAATGAAGGCCAAGGAGGTTACGATTTATGCATAGCAGCTTCGCCAAGTGATAAAAATACCGTGTTAATTGGGGGTGTTAATACATGGAAAACAACTGATGCCGGAAATTCTTGGACTATTTGTAATATGTGGACAAGTGGAAGTGACTATAATTCAAGTGGGGCACCTGAAGTACATGCCGATAAACATTCGTTGGTTTATAGAGCAAATGGCGATTTGTTTGAAACCAACGATGGGGGTATTTATATATCTTCTAATAATGGCACTTCATGGACGGATTTGAGTAATAATTTAGTAATTAGCCAGATATATCGATTAGGAGTTTCGCAAACCAATGCTAATATGGTAATTAATGGTTTGCAAGATAATGGATCGAAATTAGTTGAAAACAGCACTTGGAGTGATGTGACAGGTGGTGACGGTATGGAGTGTATAATTGATTACACACAAGAAAGTACCCAATATGCTACATATTATAATGGGGTAATTTATAGAACTAACGATAAATGGAGATTCGATTTTAATACAATTTCGGATAATATTAGCGAGGATGTAAATGGAGCTTGGGTTACGCCATATATAATTGATAAAAATAATAATTCCATTCTTTATGTAGGTTATGCCGATGTATGGAAAACAACTGATAAGGGTAATTCATTTAGTAAAATATCGAATATAAATTCGGCGGAGTACCTGCGGTCTATGGCCATTGCACCATCAAATTCAGATGTTTTATATGTGGCCGATTTTGGACATATTTATAAAACTTCAAATGGTGGAAGTAGCTGGACGGAAATAACTAATAACCTGCCGGTTGCAACAAATTCTCTTACATATATATCCGTAAAAAATGATGATCCACAAACTTTATGGGTTTCATTGTCGGGCTATAATGGGAAAGGAGTGTATCAAAGTATTGACGGTGGTACTAACTGGACAGATGTTTCTGCAGGCTTACCTAGTTTGCCGATAATGTGTATTGTTCAAAACACGCAAGTTAACCCAACCACTCAATTGTATGCTGCCACCGATATTGGTGTGTATTTAAAAAGCGGCACCGACAGTTGGGTTGAGTATTCAAATGGTTTACCAAATGTAGTTGTAACCGAACTTGAAATTTATTACGACGATACCGATGTGTTGAAAAGCAAATTAAGAGCCTCAACTTATGGGCGGGGATTGTGGGAAAGTAATTTATCGGCTTCAGCAACTAAGGCCAAATTCTCAGCATCAACACAAACAGTAATGGTAAGTGATAGCGTGGTTTTTACCGATGAATCAACGAATGATCCCACTTCTTGGGCGTGGTCTTTTGCAGGAGGGTTACCGGATACGTCAAACATTCAAAATCCGAAAATTGCTTATAATACAGAAGGCACATATAATGTTCAATTAGTTGCAATAAACGCATTTGGAACGGATACTCTATTGAAGGAAAACTATATTACAGTAATTCCTTTGGAAAAACCCATAGCCGGATTTTTAGCATCAAAAACCGAGGTATTTGTGGCTGAAAAGGTTCAATTTACCGATACCTCGAAAAATGTTCCAATAGCTTGGTCCTGGACATTTGAGGGGGGCACACCAAACACATCAGTAAGTAAAAACCCAACAGTATCATTCGATTCAATAGGAACTTACGCAGTTACGTTAGTAGCCAGCAATAGTATGGGTACTGATACTACTATTAAAACAGGATATATTACAGTATTAGTTCCACCTAAGCCTGTTGCTGGGTTTAGGGCTAGTGCTACAGAAATATATGAAGGTAGTTCGGTGGTATTTACCGATACCTCAAAAAATACTCCTACAGCTTGGAGCTGGATTTTTGAAGGGGGTATTCCTGCAACTTCATCTGTACAAAACCCAACCCTTACTTATGCAACAAATGGAACATACAATGTTACGCTAGTAGCGAGCAATCAAACAGGCAACGATAGTGTGGGTAAAACCGACTATATTACAGTAAATGAGGTAATGATTTCTGATGCACAGTTTACCGGGAATCCGACCAGTGGTAGTTTACCTTTGACTGTTACTTTTACAAATAGTTCGGTTAATGCCGATACTTATAGTTGGGATTTTGGCGATGAAACTACAAGCGCTGAAGAGCATCCAGTACACACTTACAATACCGCTGGAACTTATGCGGTTACACTTACGGCATCGAATGTAAATAACTCAAGCTCAGAGCTAAAAGCAGATTATATTACTGTAACAGCAGCTGAGGCTACGGCAAATTTCACAGCAGCACCTCAAGAAGGAGTTATCGAATTGGAAGTTACGTTTACCAATAATTCACAAAACGCATCAACTTATAGCTGGGATTTTGGAGATGATTCAGAAAGTTCAGAAGAATCACCGGTTCATATTTATACCAATACAGGTGTATATTCGGTTTCATTAACCGCCAGTAATAGCAATAATTCCGATACCAAGGTAAAAGCGGGTTATATTACAGTAAACTATCCCGATCCAATTGCCGCTTTTTCAGCCACACCACTTGCGGGTGCTGGTCCTCTTACAGTATTTTTTACCGATATGTCGGAAAATGTTGAGGCATGGCGTTGGGATTTTGGTGATGGAGAAACAAGTAATGACCAGAATCCAACGCACGTTTATTCTAAAGGAACCTATGATGTTTCGTTATTGGTTACCAATCCTACCGGGAATGACCAACTAATAAAAGAAGCCTATATCAGTGTTGATCCAAACAGTTTGCCTGAGGGGTTAAAAGACAAATTGAAAGTTTATCCTAATCCGGCCAAGAATATACTATTCGTTGAGTTTATAAATGAAAATTATAAGCAAGTTGAAATAGAGTTATTCGATACTTTTGGAAAACTATTAAAGAAGGTAAGTCCGGAGAATAATATTTTGGTAAAAGAACAAATTGCTCTTGATGATTTAGAAGCAGGTAACTATTTATTGCGAATTAATGTGGAGTCTCATATAGTGATTATGAGTGTAGTAAAGGAGTAGCTGTCGGATTGCATAAAATTTTAACTGTGAAATACTCAGGGTATGCTTTGAGGATTTCACAGTTTTAGGAATTTTTTATTGCAACCTTTCAGTAAAACCTAAGTTGAGCGATTTGAATAGCCGGCCCCGATAATTCGGGGAAGTGAAAAGACGCTTTACTTAGGTATAATCCTCCCGACCTCCGGTACGGGACAGGCTGACCTAGGAATTGTTGGTGTTCACATTTTGAGTAGCCTGCCCCGATTATTTCGGGGAAACGAAATATGTTAATATCTTACAAGTCCTCAGTCGATTGAGCAGATTTGCGATAGCGAATCGCTCAATTTGGGTAAAAGACAAATACACAGGGCAAACGCATAAAAACTATTAAACTATTCCCCTCAGTTCTGCGTAAAGCTCCCCCAGTGGGAGCACTTGTTACAATCCTGTATTCAAGGAAACGTAAAATGAGGTAACATTCATCAAGTGTAACAAACAAAGTCCTCTCCTGGGAGAGGTGACGACAGGCGGAGAGGGAATTTATAGCACCTAATATAAATTAAGATGCGCTTGCCCTGGACTAATACACCTTTTTATTTGCTAATTAAAAAATATTATCTAGATTTGTAGCGAAAACAAATATACATGGCATATCCAATAGGAAATATAGGAATTCAGATTAACAAGGTTAGTAGCGACTTTTCGTCGCCTTGGGTTAAAGATTATTTGTGTATGATTTAGCGCACTCTGTTTGATATACCTTCAGTTTTAATCAAACGCCGGTGCGCAAAATAAACTTCGCCTGAAGGAAATTTAAACACGGCTTATGCATTAGAACTAAAAAATTAAAATATAATGCATCGTTTGGGTTAAACAATACCTTTGAATTACAGTTATAAATCACAACAACAAATTAAAAATAAAAATTATGAGCAATTTACATTTCGATACTTTACAAATACATGCCGGACTTGATAAGAAAGATTCGGGCCAAAATGCCTTTGCAGCACCAATTTACCAAACTGTAGGATATAATTTTAACAGTTCAGAACATGCAGCCAATTTATTTGGACTTAAAGAATTTGGAAACATTTACTCCCGATTAATGAATCCGACAGTGGATGTTTTTGAAAAACGTATTGCTGCACTAGAAGGTGGAGTAGCCGCTTTGGGTGTTTCATCGGGGCATGCTGCACAGTTTATTGCGTTAACCAATATTTTGCAAACAGGAGATCATTTTGTGTCGAGCGACTCTTTGTATGGAGGATCATTTAACCAGTTTAAAGTACAATTTAAACGACTAGGTATTGAAGCAAGCCTTGTTGATCAGGATGATCCTGAAAATTTTGAAAAGGCCATTAAAGAAAATACCAAGGCGCTTTATATTGAATCGCTACCAAATCCGAAACTTAATATTGTTGATTTTGAACGCATTGCAGCAATAGCCCAAAAGCATCAAATTCCATTAATTGTTGATAATACTGTGGGTGGTGCAGGGTACTTTTTTAAACCCATTGACCATGGTGCTAATGTGGTAGTTGAATCGGCTACAAAATGGATAGGCGGTCATGGAACATCACTAGGTGGCGTTATTGTTGATGCCGGAAACTTTAATTGGGGGAACGGTAAATTCCCCTTATTTACTGAACCTTCTGAAGGATACCATGGATTAAAATTCTGGGAGGTATTTGGTGCTGATGGACCATTTGGCAACATTGCATTTGCAATTCGTGCAAGGGTTGAGGGATTACGCGACTATGGTTCAGCCTTAAGTCCGTTTAATGCATTTCAATTAATTCAAGGTTTGGAAACTCTTTCTCTAAGATTAGAGCGTCATGCTTACAATACACAGCACTTAGCTGAATGGCTTGAAACGCAAGAGTGGGTAAGTAGTGTAAATTACCCTGGATTAACTTCGTCGAAATTTCACGAACGAGCTAAAAAGTATTTTCCTAAGGGATCAGGCGGTGTGCTTACCTTTAAATTAAAAGCCGGAAAAGCAGCTGCCGATAAACTAATTGAGAGTCTTGAATTAATTTCTCATGTAGCTAATCTTGGTGATGCTCGTTCATTAATTATTCATCCAAGTTCAACCACTCACGAGCAGCTTTCTGAGCAGGAACAAAAAGATGCGGGTGTTGAACCCGGCTTATTGCGAGTTTCGGTTGGTATTGAATATATTGAAGATATTAAAGCTGACTTTTTACAGGCTGTCGCAAAGTTGTGAAAAAAAAATACGAGCTCTGACAGGTTTTTAGAACTTGTCAGGGCTTAATTATAAAAAATAATGTTTGATTTTAAGGCTGCTTTTCTTTTGGAGAGTGGCCTTTTTTAATTTAGGAGACTTAATAAAAAGCAAAAACCTCTTAAGCAATGCCAAAGAGGTTTTAATAGTTGTTATGTTGTTGTTGCTATATAGCCTCACCACCACGCTCACCAGTTCTAATGCGTATGCATTCTTCCAGTGGAGTAATGAAAATTTTACCATCGCCGATAATTCCGTCTGCGCTATCAGCTGATCTTGCCGAATTAAGTATTGCATCAACCGTAGTTTCAACAAAATCTTCGTTTACGGCAATTTCAATTCTAATTTTTGGAGTTAGTCCAGGTACTATTACTTTACCACGATAAACCTCTTCTTTAATATGTCTTCCGTGACCAGAAACTCGTCCAACAGTAATTCTCTCAATACCCGCTTCAATAAGGCTTTCGCGCACTTGGTCGAGCTTATTGCTTCTTATAATTGCTACTATTAATTTCATAATTACTTCAGTTTAAGATTAATTAGGATTCAACATTCCATATCCACGTTCACCGTGATAAGCATGGTCTAATCCATCTAATTCATCGCTGGTTTTAGCTTTTAAGCCAACGGTTTTTTCAACAATAAATATAATGATAATAGTTCCAATGGCAGCATATGCAATTGCAATACCAACAGCAGTAGCTTGTATTCCTAATTGTTGCAAAGCACCCCAAGTACCTCCATTGGCTATTGCGGCATCTGCCATCCAGCTGTCTCTAATAAAGAATGATAGTAATAATGCACCCACAATACCACCAACACCATGAATTCCAAATGCATCCAAGCTGTCATCGTATCCAAGTTTGTCTTTTAATATTACTGCTCCATAACAAACCATCGATGCAATTATACCAAGAGAAATAGCTCCTAATGGTTGAACAACTCCGGCAGCTGGTGTTACAGCAACTAATCCGGCCAATACGCCCGATACAAAACCTAAAGCGGTTGCCTTGCCATGATGAAGACTTTCTATTATAATCCAGGACATTGCACCTGCAGCAGCAGCAACTTGAGTAGCAGTTAAAGCTTGAGCAGTTGCTAGTCCGCTAGATACGCTGCTTCCGGCATTGAAACCAAACCAACCTACCCAAAGTAAACCAGCACCCATTAATGTCATAACTAAATTGTTTGGACGTGAGTGACGATGCGGATAACCTCGACGTTTGCCTAAATATATCGCCGCAACTAAACCGCTAACACCTGCCGAAATATGAACAACAGTACCACCGGCAAAATCAATAGCACCCATTGGTCCTAAGTTAAATAGGAATCCATCTTCAGCCCAAACCCAGTGGCATAATGGATTATAAATAAATATTCCCCATATAGTAATAAACAGCACGTATCCTTTAAAGGATACACGTTCTGCAAATGCTCCAGCTATAAGTGCGGGTGTAATTATGGCAAATTTGCCTTGAAACATTACAAATACTAATTCTGGAACTCCACTTGGCATAATGGATTCATCAATACCTCTTAGAAACAGATAGTCACTGTTCCAGCCAAACCATCCGCCAAAAATACTTTCTCCGAATGCCATGCTATAGCTTACTGCAATCCATAAAATACTCATAATGCCCATAGCTACAAAACTATGCATCATAGTTCCTAAAACGTTTTTTGAGCGAACTAATCCGCCATAGAACATTGCGAGTCCTGGTACCATCAATAACACTAGGGCTGTCGACGTTATCATCCAAGCTGTTGCACCTGTATCAATTTCAGGTGTGCCTTGTGCAAATGATGATACCGTAAAACCCAATAGTGCTAAAAGTAATAAATAGGTCTTTTTCATAATAAATCTGTTATAAATTGTAAAAATGCGATGCAAAACTATAATATTATGATACTAATTCCAAGAAAAAAATAATATAAATTCAAACACCCCCATAAAAATAGGGGCAACAAACATAAAAAGCAATATATATTTAAAATCACCCCTAAAATGAATAATGGTTGTTTGTATATTTAATTAAAACCAAATGCACATTGTTTTGTTTATATAGCAATCAATAAAAATGAAAGAAATGAGAAAACTGATTATTACCCAAATTGAGCGATTCGCTATCGCAAATCTGCTCAATCGACTGAGGTCTTGTAAGGTTTTCATACTTTTCGTTTCCCCGAAATAATCGGGGCAGGCTACTCAAAATGTGAA
>JAQICC010000322.1 GCA_027858735.1 Salinivirgaceae bacterium | reverse complement strand
GCTGGGCTTTAGCCCACAACAAAAGGGGTTTGGGCTAAAGCCCAGCTTCTTGCCATCTGATAATCTCTGGCATAAATGCCAGAGCTAATTATTGCTTTTCCCAATTTCACACAGTCTCTTTAACCCCGAGAATAATGTGATTAGAAAACCGTCGTACGTACTTCGGATTTGAAAGTAAAAGGTCTATTTGCGACGGAATTGTGGAAAATATCCAAATAACAACGCTATAATAAACTAGAGTTAAAGATATTTTCAATGAACTTATTTTCTGCATCTTACTTTTGTCTCATTGCTCATCTTTAAAAATCTAGCGATCTATTTTAATCTGAGATCTTATAAGTATTGATTCAATATTTTAGACAATTCCTCGTAAGTTAAAACACCTATATGGCGCCAAACCTCTTTACCGCTTTTAAACAATATAAGCCCTGGAATTGATTGAACATTATATGCAGTCTGCAGACTTTTATTTACTTCAATATCTACTTTTTCAACGTTAGCTTTTCCTGTATAATCAGCCTTTACCTTTTCAATTGTTGGGGAAAGCTTTTTACAAGGAGCACACCATGGAGCATGAAAATCAACCAAAACCAATTTACCACTTATTAATTGCTGAAATTCTGTGTTTGAATAGGCCTTATTACTGCTGGCAGCAATTACATCACTTTGAACTATGGGGTAACCCAGCTGATTCCACTCTATTATTCCCCTTTGCAAATTATAAATTATTGAATAACCATTCTTACTAAGGTAGTTAGCAACAGACCTACTCCTACTTCCTGTTAAACAGTAAATATAAAGGGGCTTATCTTTTTGCAAAAGCTTTACCTTATCTACAAATTTTTGGTCACTGGTACTTATTAAGGTTGATCCTTCAATATGCCCTCGGGAATATTCTTGAGACGTTCGCACATCCAAAACTATTCCCTCATTATTCTTAATTAAAGTTGAAAATGTTTTAGCATCAACATTTTGATACTGTTGCCCTTTTGTACACCCAAATAATAAAATTGTAAGGCTAAGTAAAAGAAAAAAAGTTTTCATATTCATTTATCTACATATTTATATTTATGCAAATATATGAAAAAATAAATTATACGAACAAATTAACCTCTTGATTGCTATTATTAAATCAATAATATTAGAAAAATGAATATCGTTTATATAGCAAAAAGCCTTGATGGATATATTGCAGATAAAGATGGAGGATTAGATTGGTTAAACACCACTCCAAACCCAGACCAGATTGATATGGGTTTATAAATTTTATGAATCGCATTGATGCTCTCGTTATGGGTCGTAACACATTTGAAATGGTGTGCTCTTTCGGTGGTGATTGGCCTTATAACAAACCTGTTTTTGTAATGAGCACTACTTTAAGCAACATACCGGAAAAATATACCCACAAAGCTCAATTAGTAAAAGGCTCGATTAACGAAATTATTCAAAACTTAAATCAAAAAGGGTATAAGCACCTTTATATTGACGGTGGCAAAACCATTCAAAGCTTTTTGAAAGAAGATTTAATTGATGAGCTGATTATAACCACCATACCAATATTATTGGGTGGCGGTTCTCCTTTATTCGGTAAATTAAAAAATCCATTGGAATTTGAATATGTGAAATCAGAAGTATTTTTAGATGCTCTTGTTCAGGATACCTATAAAAGGAAAAGATAATGTAATTCTTGAATTCTGTTTTCTATACATAATAAAATCTGCGAGAAGCAGTTCCATCCGTGTTATCTGTGTTCAAAAAAGAACATCTACTTCAACTCAATAGCCACCGGACAATGATCCGATCCCATTACCTCATTTAATATATTCGCACTTTTAACCTCTGGCATAAAACTTTCGCTTACCAGAAAATAATCTATTCTCCAGCCCACATTCTTGGCACGTGCACCAGCACGATAGCTCCACCATGAATATTTATCGGGTACATCAGTATTAAATTGGCGGAAAGTATCTATTAATCCACCTTTGGTATATCGGTCCATACCGTCAATTTCTTCTTGCATAAAACCTGCCGATTTATTGTAGTTCGGTTTGGGTCTTGCCAAATCAATATCTTTATGCGCCACATTAAAATCACCACATAATATTACTGGTTTGGTCTTTTCTAAATTTTTTAGATAAGAAAAAAAGGCTTTATCAAAATTCTGACGATCGCCCAAACGCGATAAATCGTTTTTTGAATTTGGCACATATACCGTGACCACAAAAAACTGCTCATATTCGGCACAAAGTACCCTACCCTCAGTGTCGTGCTCTGCTCTACCAATATCTTTTGTTACACTAATGGGTTCGGTTTTCGAAATTATGGCAGTTCCTGAATAGCCTTTCTTCTCAGCCGAATTTGAATAAACATGATAGCCAAATAATGATGCTAAAGTTTCTTTTACTTGATCATCTTGAGCCTTGGTTTCTTGCAAGCACAAAATGTCGGCATCCATTTTCTCAAAATCGTTGAAAAAGTCTTTTTTTGCTACTGCTCTTATCCCATTAACATTCCACGATACTATTTTCATTATCCCTGATTTATGTCATTTCTAATAATTATACCTTTTGCTTTTGGTATAAAACTTTATATTTGCGCTTCGAAAATACAAAACATGAACCAGACAATGTCTGATATAATAAAAAAGAATCACCCTTACTTGTTGAAATAAATTAAGAAAAAACCATTTTTATAACTTAATAAATGAAGCTGTTTTACGCCTTAATACAACTAATAGAAACCATTATTCTTTGGTTTTATCCTCCATTTAAAAGATTTATGCCTGCACAAACCTTTAAGTATGCCGCAACTGGAGGGGCTAACACTGTACTTGATATTCTGCTATACTTTATTTCGTACAACTTTATACTAAAAAAAGAAATGCTTGATTTAGGCTTTTACGCCATATCGCCGCATATTGCAGCCTTTATAATGTCATTTTGCATTACATTCCCCATTGGATTTTTATTTGCCAAATTTATAAGTTTCCCAGATTCATATTTACGAAAACGCATTCAATTACTTAGATACGGAATAACCGTATCGGGCAGTATACTGCTCAACTATATTTTCTTAAAGCTTTTTGTTGAGAGTTTCGGATGGTATCCCACACCATCAAAAATGGCAACCACCTTTGTTGTAATTATTTTTAGCTACACCGCTCAAAAATATTTTACTTTTAAAACTTCAATTACTCAGTAAATTCAATAACGGTACCATGAACTGTGATAGTTCTTTTAATATAAACTATAATTAAGGAAGTGTGCTCCTCAAGAGTAACATTAATAATTGCTTTTGATGTTCCTTCAAGTTTGGCATTTTCAATCATATTTTGTTTTGCTTGAGCAACTAAATTCTTTTTATTTCCACCTATAAGAAATATATACGAATCTGAAGCCTCTCCACTCACTGTTCCAACAACTTTAAAATTATTCTTTTGAAGGACTATATTGGAATTGGTTCCGTTTACTCCTAATTGATTCATTAATCCTGAGTTAACACCACATCCAGATAAGGAAACAATAACAACAAAAAAAGAAATAATGAAAATCGGCCTTTTAATAAATGCTAACTTTTTCATAACTTTTAAATTTAATGATTATTTATTGTAAATATAATACAAATCATTCATAATCTTATATTTGACCAGAGGAAAGATTAATACTAATTTCCAATTTTTATATAAAATGAAAAGCTGCACTCAAAAGAATGCAGCTTAACAGTAGTAGTTTTATAGTAATAGTAATCTATAAAACATTTGTTGAAGGGAACTACCCACATATAAACATAAGAAGCGAGAAACCTAAAAAGGTTGCGTACATGATGTCAAACACCCCTGTAATTTTACTCAAACTAAAACAAAGTAATATCTTTAAAAGTGTCCGCTAATTTCCGCAATGGGTGTCCGTTTTCACTAGAATAGGTAATATCTAAATATACCCCCTTTATTTCACAATTTTTATACAAAAAAAACTCTTTAACCAATCAAAATTTACCAAAACATTATAAGCTATACTCGTTATATTTTTCATTTGCATCAATAATGTCGGGTATTTCATAAACAATTTGACACGTTTAAGTCTTAATAGCGTAAATACTTGTATTGTAATACTTTTTTTCACGACATTTGCTAAACCCAAACTATTTAACAACTACTATGATATTTGACTGGAATTCAAAAACAATACTTATTGCAGAAGATGAGCCTGCGAATTTTCTTTTTATTGAAAAGATAATAAATCCAAGCCAAGCTACTATTATAAGAGCTGAAACTGGTGAAGAGGCCATTGAAATTTTAAAACAAAATCCTCAAATTGATTTGGTTTTAATGGATATATACATGCCTGGAATGGATGGATTTGAAACTACAGAAATTATAAGACAATTACGTCCAGGCCTTCCTGTTGTAGCACAAACTTTTTACGAAAATCAAATTGAAAAACAGAAGGTTATAAGTGCCAAATTTGATGACTTTATAAGCAAACCTATAAACATCAATAAGTTATTGGTTATTCTCGAAAAATATTTGAAAAGTGAATCGCAAACTGCATAATGCGAATAATCATTTTTTTTTGGTCTTAAACTTATCTTCGTAATAAGGGTAATGAATATTTAATGAATTACCTCATTCAATTTTAAATTCACGAAACTAAGTTTTTCATTTTTACGATATACATATACCACTCCAAATTTTTCAGCATTTTTCCTTTTTTCCTCTGCTGGCAAATTTGAAAAATGCTCTTCAATTTCATTCCATATTTTTACAATAATGTCATCAGCTTTAGTACGCAAATCAGACATTTTTTGTAATGCTTTATTGTGTGTTTCCTGCAAATGCTTTTGACTTTTATGAGCTCTCAGATAGTCCTCATAATGCACTTTTACTCTAGCAATTGTTGGGTTCGTTATCGGTGCTAATGCTTTGGATAGCCTAAGTTGTTCTCCATCTATTAGCTTTTTCCCCCAATCAATCACATCTTTTTCATTATTTAACTGAGGTAATCTATTATCATAATCTTCCAGCTCAAAAAACATTCTTGTTTCTTCTTTTAGTTCACCTCGTACAATGGCAAAATTTAATACCTGAATAAAGTGCGACAAATAAAGCCTTGCCTTTTTTAAACACTCTAAATGAGTCTTGTTTTTTTCAGTCTGACGTTCTAATGTTTCTTTTTGATATCGAACCGCCTGATTAAATTCAGGAAAGAAAAATTTTAACTCTTGGTGTCTGGCTATACTAAATGATAACTTAAAAGGAGGTACTCCCTCACTCATTTTTAAAGCTGTTTGCATGGCTCTAATACGAGAAATGTCTGTATTTGGTAATCTTCTGTAAGGCATAAACAGTTATTAACAAATTGTGAATAAAGTACGAATGTACATTAGACATATTAAAAATGCAAGTCATTCGCATGTTAAAATGTGTTGTATACCAATTTGTTAATGTGTTAATCGAAATTTTACGGTAAATTATTAGATGTTTTTAACACAAAAATACGGTTTTCTGTTATTGCACTAATAATAACTAGCTTAGAGAAAACCTTGAGCTATCATAACCTATGGCCAAATAGAATAATTATTAAACCCATTCCGTTTTAACATAAAAAAATTGCTCTGCAAACGTTTAACTTATTTTTCGATATTTAGGTGGTTTGGTATAGTAATAAGCTGAATGTCTGAGCAATTGTTTCTTATCTCCGAAAAAAGTCAATCCATTATTATACTAAATAAATATTCTATCTATATTACTATATTTCAAACACTAACAGCCTTATAACCCTAAGTCTTTGGATGAATTTTTATGTTCTACAATTAATAGCATAATTGGAGTAATTTTTACTTTTTTCTATAAAAGACGCTTTTCTTTAAACAAAACCCAATCTGCTTACTACTATTTACGTTGGAAATAATTAGTTTTGCACTGCAAATATTCTAAAACTAATATAACACTTAATGTACTATGAGCAATTTCCTTAGTTCATCCATTGGGAAAAAACTCTTTATGAGTTTAACAGGGTTTTTCCTAATGTCATTTCTAATTGTACACCTTACCGTAAATTTATTATTAATTTTCGACGATACAGGTGTCTTATTCAATCAAGCAGCACACTTTATGGTAAGCAACCCCATAATTAAAGTGGTAGAACCCGTACTTGCTATCGGGTTTATTTTGCATATGATTTATGCAGGAATCTTAACCATTAACAATATGGTAGCACGGCCGGTTGGTTATAAAAAAGTAAACCAAAAACAAGCAAGCACATGGGCATCGCGCAACATGTTTGTATTAGGTTCTTTAATTGTTATTTTTTTGATTCTACACATTATGAATTTCTACTGGAAGCTAAAAGTAGAGCAAAGCGTAGCCTTAATAATGGTAGATGGAGCAGAAATGCATGATACCTACACTTTGGTTTCTAGCTTATTTAAAGCAAGCTTAATTTACAACCTGTTTTATATTGCAGGAGCTATCTTTTTGGGAATTCACTTAACTCATGGATTTTGGTCAGCATTTCAAACCATTGGATGGAGCGGAAACATTTGGAGAAAACGTATTGAAGTAGTCGGAAAAGTATTCGCTTTTCTAATTGCCTTAGGATTCTCAATTATTCCTCTGTATTTCATTATTAAGTTTTAATAAACCAAAACGAGATTAATAAACAGGTGTATTGAGATGCTTAAACATAGTAGCTTTCTCAAATCTCACTACTAAAATCTAAAAAAATGACTGCAATAAACTCAAAAATACCGGAAGGATCTTTAGCTGAAAAATGGACAAAACACAAGGCCAAAATTAAGGTTGTAAGTCCGGCAAATAAACGCAAACTTGATATTATTGTTGTGGGAACTGGTTTAGCCGGTGCATCAGCAGCAGCAAGTTTAGCCGAAATGGGATACAATGTATCTGCATTTTGTTACCAGGATAGCGCTCGTCGAGCACACTCAATTGCTGCTCAGGGAGGAATTAATGCTTCAAAAAACTACCAAAACGATAACGATAGTGTACATCGCTTATTTTACGATACCGTAAAAGGTGGCGACTACCGTGCCCGTGAAGCAAACGTTCATCGTTTGGCTGAAGTGTCAGGCAGCATTATCGATCAATGTGTTGCTCAAGGCGTGCCCTTTGCACGTGAATACGGTGGTAACTTATCGAACCGCTCATTTGGAGGTGTATTGGTAAGCCGTACTTTTTATGCTCGTGGCCAAACCGGACAACAACTATTAATTGGTGCTTATAGTGCTTTAAACCGCCAAATAGGAAAAGGTGCTATTAAAATGTACGAACGCCACGAAATGCTCGACATTGTAAAAATTGACGGAAAAGCTCGTGGTATTATCGCACGTGATATGGTAACCGGTGAGGTTAAAAAATATGGCGCTCATGCTGTGGTTATAGCATCAGGTGGCTACGGAAATGCATTTTTTCTATCAACAAACGCCATGGGATGTAACGGTGGAGCTGCTTGGCAAGCATACAAAAAGGGAGCTTTCATGAGTAACCCTTGTTACGTTCAAATTCACCCAACATGCATTCCTGTTCATGGCGATCAGCAAAGTAAGCTTACCCTGATGTCGGAATCGTTACGTAACGATGGTAGAATTTGGGTTCCTAAAAAGAAAGAAGATGCCGAGAAATTACAAAAAGGCGAAATAGGGCCAAACGACATTGCTGAAGAAGACAGAGATTTCTATTTAGAAAGAAGATACCCGAGTTACGGAAACCTTGTGCCGCGTGATGTAGCTTCAAGAGCTGCAAAAGAACGTTGCGATGCCGGTTTTGGTGTTAACAATACAGGCTTAGCTGTTTATCTTGACTTTAAATATTCAATTGAACGCTTAGGTAAAGATGTAATTGAAGCACGTTATGGAAACCTTTTCCAGATGTACGAAAAAATTGCTGATTCTGATCCTTATACAGGACCCATGCAGATTTATCCTGCAATTCACTATACAATGGGTGGAACATGGGTTGATTATAACTTAATGACGTCGGTTCCTGGATTATACGCAATTGGTGAAGCTAATTTCTCTGATCATGGTGCTAATCGTCTTGGTGCATCTGCACTTATGCAAGGCTTAGCCGATGGTTATTTCGTTTTGCCTTACACTATTGGTGATTATTTAGCCGATGAAATTCAGATCCCTAAAATTGACGTTAATTCGCCAGAATTTGAGAAATCAATAAGTGCTGTTCAAGCGCGTCTTGATAAAATGATGTCGATTAAAGGAACAAAACCTGTTGATTATTTCCATAAAAAACTTGGTTTGGTGATGTGGGATTATGTTGGAATGAGCAGAAACGAAGCTGGTTTGAAAAAAGCTATCGCGTTAATTGCCGACATTAAAAAGGAATTTTGGAGCGATGTTCGTATTCCGGGAGATCAAGGTGAAGTAAATCAAGAACTAGAAAAAGCCGGACGCGTTGCCGATTTTATTGAGTTGGCCGATGTGATGACTCGCGATGCTTTAAACAGAAACGAATCGTGTGGTGGACACTTCCGTGAAGAGTCGGTGACCCCTGATGGTGAAGCCTTGCGTAACGATGAAATTGGAGCTTATGTTTCGCAATGGGAATTCCAAGGTGAAGATAAAGAGCCGATTATGCATAAAGAAGACTTGAAATTTGAAGTAGTAGAGTTAACGCAACGTAGTTATAAGTAATTGAAGGATTAAAAATGCAGAATTAAGATGTAAAATTTGATTTTATCTGTTTTCCATTTGAATTCTAAAATACTTTGAAATATGAGTGAAAAAATTTTAAATAACTTGAAAATAAAGGTTTGGAGACAAAAAAATGCTCAAACAAAAGGGCAGTTTGAAACCTATCCTATCGATAATATCTCGACTGATACTTCGTTTTTAGAAATGCTTGACATTCTAAATTACCAGTTGGTAGAAGAAGGAAAAGATCCTATTGTATTTGATCACGATTGTCGCGAAGGAATTTGCGGTACTTGTAGTTTGTTTATTAACGGTCGCGCACACGGACCCGATGATGATATAACTACATGCCAGTTACATATGCGTAAGTTCAAAAACGATGAAACAATTACTATTGAACCTTGGCGTGCAAAATCATTTCCGGTCATTAAAGATTTAATGGTGGATCGCACTGCTTTTGAAAAAATTCTGCAATCGGGTGGCTTTGTTTCGGTAAACACAGGTGGTGTACCCGATGGTAATGCTATTCCAATTGGTTACGACGATGCTGAGGCGGCAATGGATGCTGCGTCGTGCATTGGATGTGGTGCTTGTGTAGCTACATGTAAAAATTCATCGGCTATGCTTTTTGTTTCTGCAAAAGTTTCGCATTTGGCTCGTTTACCTCAAGGCCAAGTGGAGGCTGCACGTCGTGCAAAATCGATGGTAGCTAAAATGGATGAATTGGGTTTCGGAAACTGTTCAAATACTGGCGCATGCGAAGTAGAATGCCCTAAAGGAATTTCTATTACAAACATTGCGACTTTGAATCGTGAGTATCTTAAAGCAAAAATAGCTGACTAATTTGTTTAGTTAGAAAATCTATATTTATAGATACGTTCAACATTATTCTGGTTCATTTACGTCAAGTAAACTTTCCTTTTTAAAGTTTTTACAAGTCTCGATTTTGAATTTTCTAATCAAAACAAATAAAAAATATTTAAAACCTGTCTGAATTCAGACAGGTTTTATTGTATTTATCAACTAATTTCAAAATGGCGTAAATTAGTTTTATCAATAGAATATGTGTTCCTATTAAGTCATTATGTGGGTATTTTTAGCATTAATTTCCAGCATTTTTCTTGGCATTTACGATATCACTAAAAAAGTATCGCTAAATAAAAATGCCGTAATACCTGTATTGTTTTTTGCAACACTTACCGGGGCTGTAATGGTAATTCCTTTAATACTTTTATCAAATTATGGCCTCATACCGGAATCATCAATCGTATACGTTTCGAAAATTACGTGGAATTTACATGGATTGGTTTTCTTAAAATCAGCCTTGGTATGTACCTCTTGGATATTTTCATATTTTGCATTAAAACACCTTCCAATAACTATTATTACCCCGATAAGAGCCACTGCGCCAGTTTGGACACTATTTGGTGCACTCATAATATACAAAGAACAATACAGCACTTTACAATGGGCAGGCATTGCCATTGTAATTACATTTTTCTATATTTTTTCGTTGGCCGGAAACAAAGAGGGAATCAGCTTTAAGCATAATAAATGGATACTCTTTATTGTAATTGCAACTTTACTTGGAAGTATAAGCGGACTTTACGATAAATACCTATTTGCTACTTATGAAAGAATGGCCATTCAGGCCTGGTTTTCAATTTACATGGCAGTAATATATTTACCCATTGTATTATTTCTTTGGTATCCTCGCCGAAAACAATCAACCCCATTTCAGTGGCGGTGGGTAATTCTTTTAATTGGATTTTTATTAACCCTTGCCGATTTTGCCTATTTTTATGCTTTAACCGACAAAAATGCTCTTATTGCCATTGTTTCGGTATTGCGCAGAACAAGTGTGGTTTTATCGTTTACACTGGGGGCCGTCATATTTAAAGAAGCAAATTTAAAGAGAAAAGCTATTGCCCTTTTAGGTATATTAACTGGAGTTATTATTTAAGTTTCGGACTTCATACTCTATTGACATTCAGCAGTTTAAGATTTGTATTTATCACGTTTTGCAACCATATACTACGATAACTAACTGTATTGCTGTTAATTACAAAAG
>JAQICC010000320.1 GCA_027858735.1 Salinivirgaceae bacterium | reverse complement strand
AGGCTGACCTAGGAATTGTTGGTTTTCACATTTTGAGTAGCCTGCCCCGATTATTTCGGGGAAACGAAAAGTATGAAAACCTTACAAGACCTCAGTCGATTGAGCAGATTTGCGATAGCCAATCGCTCAATTTGGGTTATAGATATATTAAGTTCTCAATACATAAAAAACCACATTAAAATACTACAATATTGGTTTTGGTAATTCGACACAAAAATTATAAATAATAGGCAGTGAGGTACATAATTGAGTTCGCTACTACTACAATAAATAAACTATATAGTGCTTTTGTTTAGGACATGGCCGTTTTAAAGTGCGGCTTTTTGTTTTTCAGATCGAAAAGCAGAAGGAGTAATGCCAACTTGTTTCTTAAAAACAGTGTTGAAAACCGATTTGGAATTAAATCCTGTGTCGTAAATTATTTCAAGAATAGTTTTATAATCGTTTTTGGGGTTTGATAGTTGCTGTTTGGCATCATTAATACGAAGCGTGTTTATGTATTCACAAAAATTTTGATTCCAGTTTTCATTAATAACTTGAGAAAGGTATTTTGCTTGCACCTTAAGATCATCAGCTAGAGCTTTAAGTGTAATGTTGGGGGTTTTATAAAACTTGTTTTTCGCCTCTGCAATATTGAGTTTGTTAATAATAATTTCCTTATCGTTTGCCACTAATGAGGAACTGGCATATTTGTTCGCTGTTTTCAAATCTACAGGCATTAAACTCTCTTGTGAAATATCACTTATGCCGATGGGTTTTATTGCCCCAATAAATAACATAATAATAATTGATGTTAGATATGCAATTTCAAAAAAATAACCTGCCATGGAATAGTTTCTGTTTGAGAATATTCCCAACACATTGTATGAAAAAGCCAGAACCCAAAGAAGGGTAAAGCCAATAATTACCAGTTTTAGCCAGTTGAGTCGCTGAATGTAATCTTGCGTTACATAATTACCCATTTTAACTTGAAATTTCTTGTAAATAATTAAAGATAGAAATGCGTAAAAAATGGCCTGCCCATAATAATTTATTGCCAATAAAATGTGGTAAATATGTCCATATTTAGCCCATAAATTGCTGGGTACATATATAAATATAAAACCTATAATATATGGAATTAGAAACAACGCTTTGTTTGCACTATAATTGATTTTATAGTTACTTACTTTTATAACAAATATTAAAAATGCCGGACATAAGGAGTATTCTAAGATAAATGAAAACAGAATGAAAAAATGATTATCGGTAATGAATGGGTAAAACAGCGTACCAATAACCAATAAAAGATTTAAAAATTCAACAAATAAAAAAACTGCCAACCAGTACTGATATTTTTTTACAGGATACATTGCCAAAGCGACAATGGTAAAAAAGAAGAGCTGAAAGGCCGTAATTATATATAAATATTTTAGTAATTCGAAGGACATACTTTTTTTTCTACAGTAATTAGGCAGTTTTGTTATTACTATATATACTAAATTGTAAGAATAAAATCAGTAAGGTTCGTTTCCCGATCAAGGTCAAGAGCTTTACGCAAACGGTAACGACTGGCTTCAACACCCCGCACCGATATGTTTAGCAAACTTGCAATTTCTTTGCTTGATATATTCATGCGTAAGCAAGCACATAATCGTAATTCAGCAGGAGATATTTGTGGATATTGTTGTTTTAGTTTTGATAAAAACTCCTCGTGAACATTGGTAAAATGGGTCTCAAAAACCTTCCAGTTTTTCTCGTTATTTATTTCGTTGTCAATTTTGCGAACCAGTTTTTTATTTTGTGATTTAGCGGCTTCACTTTTCATTTCAGCATTGTTCTTTTGCATATCTTTTTTAAGGCTTATCAAGAACTTATTTTTCTTGATAGTATCCATAGTTGAATTGGCTAACTCTTTGTCTTTTGTTTTAAGCGTACCTTGTAATTGTTCATTCTTTAGCCTAATTATTTCTTTTTCGGCTACTAACGCTTCGTTCTGAAGTTCTTTTTCGCGTTCTATATATTTCTGTTTTTGAACCCTTTCTTCGTGTAATTTCAAATAGTTTATACGTTTACGAACGGCAAATATTAGCAATAGCGCTACTATTAAAAAGTTACCTGCATAAAGCAAATAAGCCATAGTTGTGCGCGTCCATGGAGGTTTAATGTTAAAGTAGTAAACAACAGCTTCGGTTTCAATATTATATATATTTCTTGCCTTTATATGAAATGCGTAATTACCTTCAGGAAGATTTGTAAACTCCCTATCATACCTGCTCTCCCAATTCGACCAATTTTCATCGTATCCTTCTAAAAAAGTAGCAAACTCCACTTTTTGGGGGTTTTCGAAATGTACCGCTGAAAAATAAAAATGCAAGCTGTTATTTTCAAATTCCAATAGGGGTTTATTATTTGTTTTGTTTGCAAATAAATGCCCGTCATATATGGTTGAATCAGTATTAGATAGAATTACTTTATTTAAGTAAAGATTAAATGGAATATTATGATTTGCTTCTTTTTCTGAATCGTAAATAACAAAGCCATCTTCGAAACTAATAAAAAAGTTACTTTCATTAATTGGGTACACAAACTGAAACCCTTCAATAAATCTTCCCTTTAATTGCTTAAAAGGCATAGTCACCGTTTTGTATGATCCGTCTTTTTTAATAAGTTTAGCAGTCAAACTAAAATCGTTGTAGGACCATATATTGCCATATATATCTTCAAGGGCATAATTGGTGTTTGTATTTCCAAAAAAATTATTGAAATATGTCGATGATACAATGGTATCATTGGTTGCGTCATATTTAAAAACACCGTATGACGATAGAAATACGATTTGATTTTGAAGCTTTGCTATGTTAATGCCATAATCAGTATAAAACCCTTTTTTTGTATTGTAAAAATTATTTTCAACAATACTATCATAGGTTTCGTTAAGTTTAATTTTAAATACCCCTTTAAATCCATGACTCATCCAAATGGTCTCATCTTCATCAAAAAACATCATTCTCGATGATTCTTTGAAATCGAAAATTCTTTTCTTAAACAACCACTTACCATCAACTTTTTCGAAAAGTATGAGTCCTGTATAGGTACCCGCAATAATCCTGTTCGGATATTTTTCCGATTGCATATACATCCATGTACCCGGTATTTTACCAATTTTTTTTACTTCCGATCCGTATATTAAGTACGCCCCTTTATTATGGCCACAGAATAATTCATCGCCAATCAGCTTTAAGCTCCAAACCTGACCTTTAAGTCGTGCAATGGGTTTAAAATTACTCCCATTTCTTTCAATTCTTTCATCATCTAAATACTTAAAGTACAAGCCCTGATTGGTTCCTAAATACAAAACATTTTTATGAATTGCTGCGGAGTATCCAGAGCCAAACCCCAGATTGAAACCTAATTGACTAATCGGTGAATTAATGTTGAGAAGGTCGATACCATTATTTGTTCCTAGCCACAAATTACCGCTTTTATCAAGGGTCATGCTTAGAATAGTATTGTTTTGTAATCCTGTTGATTTATCTATCTGAGCAACAATGTTGCCCTCATTATCACAAATTAAAAGCCCTTTCTGAATAGTACCAAAAGCAATATAATTTTCATCTAAGCGTAAAGCAGAGTAAATTTGATGTTCCAGTAAAAACTCATTCGAGGGTGTTTCCCATTTTGTTATATTATTATCGCTATAAATAAAAACGCCTTTCCCTGCAGTGGCAATCATTAAATCTTTTCCGAAGGGCATAATTGCTGCAACTTCGGTATTTGGTAACTTTTTTGTTCCCTTTAATCGATGAAATTCTCCGTTTTTAAACTCTAACACTCCTTCACCCCAATCAAGAATGTATAGGCTATTATTAATGTGGTACGACAAATAAAATCCAGTAGGTGCTTTATAAATAGTAACTTTATTGTTTTTAAGTACTATTAATTCATTAAATGTTTGATAAACCACCCCATCAGAAGTATTATAAATGCGCCATATTTCTTCAATATTTTGGTGGCCTGGTGGCAGAAGGTGTAGCAAAGAATAAAACTGTTTTCTTCCTGTTGAATCGGTAACAAAATACCCGAAATTATCACTAAGTCCGACATATATTTTACCATTTTCGGCGGCCAAAACTGATCGCACATTTGTATAACCAGCCAAGCCATGAAGTTCCCAATTATGACCGTCAAATTCTAATAAGCCTTGATTGTTTGCAAAATACATTAAGTCGTTGGGGGCTTGTGATATCATCCAAGTTTGCATGCCTGCATTATATTCTGAACGATCGAAATTCTTAATAATGGGAAATGAGGTATTTGTTAATTGTGCGTTTAATTCACCACAAAAAAGAAATAATAAAAGCCACACTAAAATGTTTTTGACAAAAAGCACCTTAAAAAAGCTTGCTAAAAAATATTGAAATTTATTATTTTCTATTGCCACCATCTTAAAGACCATTTTAGTAATAAACTACAGTAAGTTATTCAAATATAATCAATAAAAGATAAATCCTGATATACCCAAAGTAAATTGGACTATCAGGATTTAAAGTACAAACTCCAAAAAAGTTATTTATTTAATTTGAATTTTCCTTGATACGACTTTTCCGTCGGCTTCTTTAATAGTTAAAATATAAAGACCGCTTTTAAAATCACTAATACCAACTTGTGCATTCTTATTATATATGTTCTCTATAGTAAGCAAATTTTTACCAGCCAAATCAATGATATTTATAGTGGCCATGTCATTCTCTGATTCCACAATTATGTAAGAACTTGATGGATTTGGATAAACTCGAACATTTATATTGTCTTGTTCCTTTAATGCTGAAGGAACTTCAGATCCTTCCCAACCTATATTATCAACAAAGCATAATGATCCTGCTTCGCGAGCTTCGGGAAAATCTGGGAAAAATACGATAGTAGTAAAGGTTTCGCCAATATTATCATAAAAATCAAATTCTAGTAATTCCCATTCATCAAGCGATGAATTTTCAACAAATACCTCAACAAAAGTGTCATCAGCCTTTTCTAATTTTATTAAACATCGTGAAGTCACATTTTTGTTAACCATCATGGTCAGAATGAAATTATTATCGGTAATTTCAATGTCACCAAACGATGATGAAAATGCACCTGCCCAAGGTTGAGCCTCATCAACAACAGTAAATTGAAGGCAAGAATCAGATTCATTGATCCCACTTTTGTCTGGATTTTCAACCACAATAAAATTGTCTGGATTTGTTGTGCCATTTTCGAACATTTCCCAATCGGCAGTATCATTGGCCGTTTCAAAAGTTTCTGGAAATTGTTTTTGAGCATTCACATTTAAACTAATAATAAGTCCAACTGCACATAGTAAACTAATTTTTTTCATAATTGTGTTTTTTAAGTTCATATAATTATTGTTTATTTCTATTTTTTCATCACTTTTCTTAAATGGGAATTGCCATTTATTGTTACTTCAACTAAATAAAGACCTTCGCTAAAGTCGCCCATATCAATTATGGTGCTGCTTTTTACTTCAGCAATTTTTTTGCCTTGTAAATTATATAGCATTATACTTTCAATAATTCCTTGCTGGCATTCTACCTTTAAAATATCAGAAACTGGTTGCGGATAAATTCTTAGGTTAATATCTGGATTCACATCCAAAATATCGCTTGGTGCTTTTACTTCAATGGTCACTTTATCTCGCGAAACATTGCCGGCATCATCGGTAACTAAAAGATCAATAGAATGACTCCCTTTTGCAAGACTCACTGTTGGATTTACCGTAGAAGCTATTTTGGTATTGTCCTTAATCCAACTATAACTATCAATGGTTCCATCGCTATCATAGCTTTCCGAAGCATCGAGAGTAACTTCTTCTGATCCATTATTGTCTGTATCAATAAGAGTTTGTTTATCACCCGCATCGGCAATTGGATCGCTGGTATTTGGAGCGTTACAACCTCCAACTACAAAATTATCTTTACATGCAAATGTTGTTTGTTCAGAGCCATTGTTTGTATTATAGGTATAATAAAAGTAGATGGTTTGTCCTGCAGACACACCGCTAAGTTTGAAAGCTTCGTATGGAATTGCTGTGTTTGCACCCATTGGGTCTGCAGTTCCATAAAAGAATAAACACGTACTCTCACCAGTTCCAAATTCATTCGGAATAAATTTAACAGTTGTTTCTTCATCGTTTGAAACTACTTTAGCAACAAAATCACCCGTACATGCTACAAATTTGCATGCGCTTTGAGTAATGGTTACATAAACATCATCGGTGGCTATATCACCTTCGTTATCGGTAACCTCAAGAATTACCAAATGGTCACCTATTACAAACAGGACACTTGGTGTTGCACCTGTTGCAATTAAGTCATCGTTTTCAAACCACTTGTACTCGAAAATTGAACCATCTTCATCGCTACTTAAAGCTCCATCTAATTCAACAGTTTCCTGGCCATTATTGTCAGCATCCTCTGCAAAAATATCGTCGCCAGCATTGGCAATTGGTAAAGTGTTCGTTAAAGATTTAACCGTAACCACAACTTCATCTGTTGCTTTTAATCCAACATTATCAATAACAAGTAATGTTACTGTGTTTGTACCTTTGCTAAAGCCATAGCTTGCAATTTGACCAGTTGCGATCTCAGTATTATCAAGCAACCAAGAATAGCTTAAAATGCTTCCATCAGGGTCGCTACTTTCACTGGCATTAAGTTCAACCGTTTCTACACCATCCGCATCATTGTCAACAACCAAGGTATCCGTTCCAGCTTTGGCAATTGGTAATTGGCTTACAGTAATGGTTACTGTATCAGTAGCTAAAACACCATCATCATCGCTTATCTTTAGGTAAACAGTATTTTCACCTAGTGCAAAATCAACGGTAGGTTTAACGCCCGATACAATTAATGAATTATTCACATTCCACGAATATGATACAATGCTACCATCGTTATCAGAACTTTGTGAAGCATCAAGCTTATATTTTTCCGATCCACTTCTATCAGTATCAACAACAACGATATCTTTTCCAGCAACAGCTATTGGTGCAATATTATCAGGATCAATAATGGTTGCCGATACTTGGGAAAAAGCCATACCGCCTAAATTGTCAATCACCTCAAGTTTAATGGTGTATATTCCTGTTGAAAGTTCAACGGCTGGGTTTACACCTTCGGCAATTGTTTTTTGATTAATTGACCATGTGTATGATTCAATGGTTCCATCACTATCGGTACTTCCTGAGCCGTCAAGGGTAACATCTACTAAATCATCGCCATTATCGTCTTCAACAACTATTGAAGTTCCTGCATTTGAAACCGGCAGTTTGTTGTTAGGATCAATAACTGTAATTGCAATATCATCGGTTCCTACCAAACTATCTTGATCCATTATATTCAATGTAATCAAATGAATACCTGCTTTTAATTCAACACTTGGTTTAATATCTGAGGCAATTTCAACATCATTTTCAAACCATTTGTAAGCAATAAGAGGTGAGTTTGATTCCTCACTGGCCGAAGCATCAAGCTCTATTGTGGTTTTGTCGCTTCCCGCAGTTAGATAAATGGTTGTATCGTTACCCGCATTGGCCAAAGGAGCTAAGCCACCGCTGCTTATGGTAACTAAAACTTTATCTGTACCTGTATTACCCTCTTTATCGGTAACTGTAAGTTCAATGGTATGGGTTCCTCTGTTTAGTTCAATGCTCGCTGTTTTACCTGTGGCAATTTCAAAACCATTATTTTTCCATGAATAGCTAACAATTTCGCCATTATGATGGGCACTTTCGCTAGCATCCAGTATAATAGTTTCTTTGCCATCTCCATCTTCATCAAGCTTAATAATATCGGAACCTGCTTTGGCAATTATTCCATTTTCAAAAGCTACTTCGCCTTTCCCGTTCCATTTTAAAACACGTACATAGTCAACCAGCATTTTACCAGGAAGTGCTGCGGTAACCTGACCGGCCGTAGCCGCATCGGTAAAATTACCACCAACAGCAAGGTTCAATATAAAGTAGAAGGGCTTGTGAAATTCTTCTGCATCAGCACCTAGCGGAAATGGGCCTGTATATAAATCGTATTCTACACCATTATCTTCAGCAGTTAAACGAATTTGGTTCTGATCCCAATAAGTACGGTAAATTAAAAAGCGATTGGTAATTCCAGCCTCATTTACATAAGGGTTACAATAGTAATTATCGTATGCTATACTGGCAGCGCAATTAGGATTATCTCCTGAACATGCATTATCGGAATGAAAAATTAAATTTGCACCCACAAGATCATTTTCGGAAGCGCTTTCATGCCCTTTATCGTAACGGAATTGCGTATTTTGTCCCATTTCCATCATATCAATTTCGCCACACTTTGGCCAACCTACTTCGGATATATTAGTACCCAGTAACCATGCAGCAGGCCATAATCCAGTTGAAATATCGTTGGGTACTTTCATGCGTACCTCAATTAATCCGTATTTAATGCTCACTTTATTTTCGGTGGTGATTTTACCCGAGGTAAAGGCACTATTCCCAACTTGTTCTTTGCGCGCTTCAAGTACAAGGGCTGAGTTTCCTTCCTCTCCTTCAATAGATTCAATATATACGTTATTTTCCTGGTAGTATTCAAGTTCGGCATTTCCCCAACCACACTCATCAGGACAACCATCACCAACTAGCTTATTCCAAGCGCCCGTTTCAAAAGCGTTGAAGTTATCTTCCCACAAAATTTCACGGATTTCAATTTTCACATCATCGCTGCTTGTATTGCCATTTTCATCGGCGATAGTGAGCAGTATTACATGTGTTCCTGCTGTAAGCTCAACACTTGGAGTTGGCCCAGAAGCAACAACGATTCCATTTTCACTCCATTCGTAGCTGTTTATTTTTCCATAACTGCTTAAACCATCAAGTGTTATTAATTGTTTCCCATCCTTATCTAAGTCTGTAACAGAAACATCAGCACCGGCATCGGCCATTAAATCTCTGCTTTTTATTGCAACCTCTCCTTTACCTTGCCATTTATTTACCTTAACATAGTCGATATACATTTTTGCAGGCACAGGCGCAGTAATGTCGCTATTATTTAACAAACCTGTAAAATTACCACCTACAGCTAAATCAAGTATAAAATAGAATGGTTTTTGAAATACATCACCGGTAGCTCCTAATGGAAAAGGGTTGGTATACAAATCATATTCTGTTCCATTATCAACCGCACAAAGGCGTATTTCTGAATCGTCCCAATACATGCGATATGTTACATACCTATCGTTCATAGCTTGCGACGAAATGTAGGGCGTATAATAATAACCATCGTTAGCAATGCTGGCAGCACAGCTTTGGTTACCTGAAGAACAAGCTCCACTGCTATACCAAATTACATTACCACCTACATAGTTGTTTGGCGATCCATAAAAATCCTCACTATGTCGGGCATCAAGCGACTGCCCCATTTCCATCATATCAATTTCACCACAAGTTGGCCAACCTGCCGTTCTATGATTTGAACCCAATAGCCATGCTGCTGGCCAAAGACCATTTTCAAGATCCGGTACTTTCATTCGAACCTCAACAACACCCTGCTTTATGGCTACTCTATCTTCGGTAGTTACTTTACCCGATGTAAATTCTTTTTCACCCATGGTCTCTTTTCGAGCTTCAATTACCAAGGCGAAATTGCCTGACTCTTCTTCCATTTCTTCAATGGAAATATTGTCATCGTTATAATATTGAAGTTCGTTGTTTCCCCATCCACAATTGCCTTCATCGCAACCGTCGCCAATGCTTGTTTTCCAAAAAGTGGTGTCAAAAGCGTTAAAATCATCTTTCCATATTACTTCGCCAATTGCACTACTACCCACAGTTACAGAAATATTATCGCTAGCACTATTACCAGCTTGGTCAGTAATGGTTAGGGTAATTTCGTGAGTTCCTACTGCTAGTGCAACATTAGCTTTTATTACATCTGCAATTATACTATCATTAATACTCCAGCTATAACTATTAATATTTCCGTAGCTACCTGAGGCATTAAGCTCCAAAGTTTCGCCTTCAGGAATCGTAATATCGGCTCCTGCATTTGGCATCAGTTTTTCTGGTGTAAATACTTCCCCTTTTCCGTTCCATTTGCGAACTCGTATGTAGTCAATAAGCATTTTACCAGGTAGTTCAGCCGATACTTGAGCCGCTGTAGAAGCATCAGTAAAATTACCACCCACAGCTAAATTCAATATAAAATAGAACGGTTTTGTAAATTCTTTGGCATCCGATCCAATAGGAAAAGGCCCCGTATAAAGATTCTGAACCTGTCCATTATCTTCAACTGTAAAACGAATGGCTTGATCATCCCAATACATGCGGTAAATTAAGAATCTGTCATTTAAAGGAGTTTCCCCCCTATATGGTTTGCAATAGTAGTTATCGAATGAAATACTTGCAGCACAATCCGAATTTTCATCACTACAAGCATCATCTGAAAAGAAAATAAGGTTTGCACCAACAATATCATTCTCATTGGAATTAGAAAGGCCTTTATCTTCACGGAATTTTGCAGATTGTCCCATCTCCATAATATCCATTTCGCCACAAGCAGGCCATCCTAAAGCAGATATATTTGTTCCTAGCAACCAAGCTGCTGGCCAAAGACCAGTACTTAAATCATCGGGTACCTTTATGCGAGTTTCAATCATTCCATATTTAATGCCAATTTTGTTTTGAGAGGTAATTTTGCCTGATGTAAATTGGCTATCCCCCATAGCTTCCTTTCTAGCTTCAAGAACTAAAGCAGAATTTCCTTCTTCACCCTCAATGTTTTCAATGTAGACATTGTCCTCTTGGTAATATTGAAGTTCAAAATTTCCATATCCACCATCACCTTCAATGGTATTCCATAAGGTTGTATCAAGAGTTGAAAAATTTTCTTCCCATATAATTTGACCAACCTGAGCGGAGGTAGAAATTGTAAATAAAAACCCAATTATTATAAATTTGATTTTATTGAGTAAGTTGAGCTTATTCATATAATGTTAGTTTATGTAAAAATGTGGTGCTAAACTAAAAACTAATATCTAATAGAAAGAATTTTTAGCTACTTGTAAACTACGTTCGGAGTAATTTTGCATTACGCTTTTAATACTATACGAAAAAGTCTATACATTTGATTATTATACATCTAAGTTACAATATTTATTGGTATATTTTACAACATTGATTTTTTATAGAAAAACTTTTCACTTGCAATGGAATATTTAAAAACAAATATTTTGACTTGGTTTTTTCTTGAATACGTAAATATGAACGCTCAGTATTCTTCTAATGATCAAATAGCTTTAATCAATTTATGTATTTATAATACAATTAGGAATGAACAACAGATAATTTTGCGCAAAATAAAAAAACCGGGGCTCCCCCCGGTTTTTATACTCAATTACTAATCTACTAACTATTTACTCAAAATAACTCTCTCAAAAAACTGAGCGTTACCCATTGTTACTTTAATTAAAAATATTCCATCTTTCTCGGTTCCTAAATCAATTCGTGATATAGATTGATAAAGATCTTCTTGAACAACAATTCTACCTCGGCTATCATAAAGCTCTATTGAAGCTTTTTCAACGCCCTCGGTAAGTTGAATGTAAAACTCGCCATTTGTAGGATTTGGATAAACATTGCTAATAAAGCTTAGAGCGCGCTGAACACCTACAGCTATTAACTGAACTCTTTCATCAACATCAGCATCAATTACAGAAACGGTACCTGAAGAAGCTTCAAAACCATCTTTTGATACCTTGTATTCCGCATCGGCTACCAGAGCAACTTCTGCAACTTCTGCTAAACCATTAGCATTAGTTGTTACAACAGTACCATTAAATGCTACTTCTGCATCGGCAATTGCATTGCTTTCAGCATCAATTACGGTAAATGTTACTGTATATGTTGCTGGTATGGCTTCCATTGTTACATCAACTGCAACAGCAGCATCAACAACAGTTACTGTACCTGAGGCCTCAATAAAACCATCTTTGCTTACAGTGTAAGCGGCATCGGTAACAGGAGCTATGGCAATTTCAGCAACACCGCTAGCATCAGTTGTAGCTGTTGCTCCTTGTAATGCAATTGTTGCATCGGCTATCGGATTTGCATCAGCATCAACCACTGTAAAGCTTACTGCGAATGTTACTAATTCTAAAGCAACATTAACATCAACTGCTGTGTCAACTACTGCTATGCTACCTGTTGCATCAATATAACCGGCTTTTGAAACTGAATAAGCGGTATCGATTACCGGAGCTATTTTTGCAAATAAGGCCAGACCTAAAGCATCGGTCATTACGGTATCAGACATGAATACCACTTGTGCATCTGCTATAGCATTGCTATTGGCATCAACCACTGCAAATTTCACATCGTAAGCTTCTTTTTCAAGCATAACGCTTACATCAACAGCCGAGTCAACAACTGAAACGCTATCGGTAGCAGTAAAGTAACCCGCTTTTGAAATGGAATAAGCTGTTTTACCAGGAACAACAGAAAGGATTGTTGCGATACCTGCGCTATCGGTTAAAACAGTATCGTTATTTACGATAACATCTGCTAAAGCTATTGGAACGCTATCAACTCCTCGTACCATAAACTTAACATCATAAGCCTCTAATAATAGGGTAACGTTAGTAACTACTGCAGTATCAACGACTGTAAGTATACCTGATGTCGCAAAGAATCCTTCCTTTGATATTGAATAAGCAGCATCGGCTACGGGAACTATGGCGCTAAATATTGCCATTCCGCTAGAATCAGTATTAATGGTATCGTTTTGGAATACCACTTCAGCAACTGCTATTGCTTTATTTGAAGCATCTACCACATTGAATTTAACATCGTAAGCTTTAAGTGTCATGGTAATGCTTTGTGCAACATCGGCAGCTACAACAGAAAGTGTACCAGCAACATCTTCATAACCTTCTTTTGTTACCATGTATGAGGCATCGGTGGTTGGTGAAACAGAAGTAAATTCTGCAATACCAGCTAAACTAGTAGTAAGTGTGTCAAGCATAAATACTACCTGAGCACCTGCAAGTGCAGCTTGTGCTTCATCAACCACAGTAAATGTTACATTGTAAGTTGGGTCGGCAACTTTAAATGAAACTCTATAAGTTAATACAGTAACACTGTCTTGCGCTGTTATAGTTAAAACTGTTGTATCAGCTAATGTTTTTGCTGTATCCATAACAACTGTTGCTGCCATGTTATTTGTAATTCCAACCACTAAAGGAACGGTATCGATACCAAAAGGTAATTCAACGCTATATTCCATTTTTGCAGAATCAAAATCAGCAATTAATACACCATTCACTTTAATGTCTCGCAAAGATGCATCGATACTAATAAATGCAGATACAGAAAATGCAATACTGTATGTTTTCGTGGTTGAGCCATCTTGTGCTGTAACTACTACAAAAGCAGTATCGGTTACTGATGCAGCTTGAGTAATAACCATTGTAGCTGAATCATGAATGCTAACGGCAGTAACTGTTGGCGCTGTTTCTGTTCCAAAAGGTAACTCAATTGCATAATTCAAAGAATCAGCCTTAAAACCTTTAATTGTTACATCTGTAAGCATTAAATCTTTTATGCTAGCATCGGTACTTGGTGCAGCGATAATAAATTTAACTGTATACTTTGTAATAGAACCATCCTGAGCTGTAACTATAACAGTATCGGTTTTCGAAACCAACGTAGCTTTAATTAAGCTTGCAGATGCAGAAGCATCAGAAACTGTATATGTAACTGTCGGGAATACGGTGGTTCCGTAAGGCAATTCAATTTCATATTGAATAGAATCAGCTTTAAAACCAAAAATAGTTTCATCGTCAACCTTTAAATCGCTTAAAGTAGCATCCGTAATTGGAGCTGCAATGGTAAAGTTAACCTCGTATGTTTTTGTACTTCCATTTTCGGCTGTTACCACAACATTTGTAATACCTGGCATTGTTGCATTTGCTTGAACATCAACAGTTGCTTTTATAGCATCACTTGCTACTGCAGTTACAGTAGGCACTGGACTTGCTTCTGTACCATAAGGGAATTCAACCGCATATTCTAAAGTTGCTGCATCAAAAACAGGTATTAATGTACCTTCACTTACCGTTAATGTGCTTAACGTGGCATCAGTACTTTGTTTGTAGAAGTAAATATTATCAAGGAAGATATCACAATTACTTTTTTCCCAATTAATTTTGTTTACTGCAGCTGCACTAGTAGCGAATAATGATACTGGTACATTATAACCAACCCATTTTTGCTCTTCAACGGTAAAGGTAGTGTCTTCACTATCATTAAATTTAATGTATCCAACTTCAGAATCAGCTACCCACATATCGAAATGAAAATAATCCATACCCGATGCATCAACATCATTTTCGGTGGTAACAGCATTATAGAGAAGATCACTATATTTAATAGTAGCATTACCCACGATCATTTCTTCAGAGTACACTCCGCCTCCCCAATTTTGCTCAAAATTGGAATTTGGAAGATCTGTAAAAGCATCACTATAAATAGAAATTACATCCGAAGCATTTCGAGCTAATGGGGATGGCGCGGACTCACTAGGAGCAGTTAATAAAAACTCGATTGCATATGTTTGAGTAGTAGTACCATTTGGTGCTGTTACAACAACATTAGTAGTACCTGGTACCACTGTGGTAGCATTTACTACTACCGTTGATCCTGCATCAGATTTTGTTGTTGTTACTGCAGGAATTGCATCGCTAGGGGCAAGCCAATGAGTGTATTTTAAAGTATTTGGCTCAAAACCTGTTATTGTAATCGCATCTAATTGAAGATCGCTTAAGTAAGCATTCCCATTTACAGGCATATCTTTATAAAAATAAAGATTATCGATAAATAGTGTTCCTGATCCGTCAAACTTAAATTGGTACAAATCATTAACAGACATGCCTTGATCAGTAAATTCGGTCATTGGAATATCATAACTAACCCATTGATCGGGTGTAATAGCCAAACTAAACCCTTTTTCTACTCCTGGATTTTCGTTTATACACCAAACTTTAATATCTGCTCCATCATGCGTGTACATATCAATATGCAAATATTCCATGTTTGTAGCATTTATATGACTGCCAAGTTCTGTTCCTTGATAGTTAAGATTCGCATATTTTAGGGTATAATTCCCTTCAATATCTTCTTCAGTTTGAGTTGTTGCTTGTCCCCATCCAGGATTAAAATCAGAACCGGCTATATCAGTATAAGCAGCGCTATAAATGGAAAATACTTCTAAATCAATTCTTGCTGCAGGTGTTGGAGCGGCATGCTTTGGTGTTGCATAATAAAAGTATACATCATAAGTCAGTTTTGTTCCATTGAATGCAGTAACTTCAACTGTTGTTGTACCAGGAATTACGGTTGTTTGTGTAATTACTTTTGTTGAAGGAAGAGTACCGTGACTTTCTTGAGTTGCTGTTGCAGTAACAGTTGGTCTGTCATTTATTGCTGTATCAACAATATAAACATAGCTTAAAACTTCAGGGTCAAAACCAGCAATTAGTGTTCCTCCTACATTTAATGCAGATAGTGAAGCATCTTCCTCAGGTTCTAAAATTGCTGTAATTGTAACTCCTTTGGCTTTCCCATTTAATGTTGTAAAATTTGAAAATTCAGCAACATCAACCGTAAGCACTAAATTAGCATGCTCATCAAAATCTTGCACTGTACTTGCAAGAGTTATAGTTGCTTCGGTATCGTTTACACGATCAACCGATGCAATTGTTACCCCTGCAGGAAGATTTGACAAGGTCCAGTTTGCCGGTGTAAGCGTAGCATTGAATACATCACCCTCTAAAGTAACTGTAATTACTTCTCCATCAACGCTTCCTTCTGTTATACCATTGCCATCATCGGTCATTGAAATTCTAGCAACATCTACAAATTTAAAATCTCCTAATAGTTGGGGTGAGTTATAAAGCGAGGCGCTATTTGAAAATAATCCTAAAACACATTCTCTATCAAATCCATCATTATCATTGGCATTAACATCAAGACCAATTACTAAATTATGTACTGGAACCAAACCTGTTTGTAGATCTTCAAAGGGGATGGCAAGTTCTAAAACCCATCCGTTAGCGTCATCTGATTGTGCAGATGTACCTAAATCACCACCCGTTTCCCAAATCCATCTTTTTTGACCATCCTTATTATTATACGCATCATCATTATTTGCGTCTAAATAGATTTCAATATTATCTCTTTCCCACGCGTCACTATGAGCATTGTCCAAAGTTTGATCAGCTACTTCAAATAGAAAGTAAACACTGTCAACATCAAAACAAGTTCTTACTGTAGCAGAAAAATCAGCGGCATCATCAGTACTGCCATCTGCTAATTTTTCAATTGGCTTCGGGCCATAGTTACTCCACATGGCATCAATAGTACCATCAATTACAGGTATGGTTGTAGTAGGCTTGCATGTGTAGTCATCAAAGGTTTTAGTAGTATATTCACCTGTTGCAAGGCTAAATGCCATTAGGCTGGAAACATCATTCCCATCAGCCAAAACTTTCCATTTAAAATTGCCTGCGGCTAAATCAGTTGCTTCAGCAGTCCAAAGATTATCACCTGCTATATTATCACCTGCCGTAGCACCGTCATCATATAGTGTGTAATCAGCAATAAAAACATCGCTATTATCGTATACTGAAACTTTACCAGCTGACATAGCAACATAATCAAATTGTTGGAAGGTTACACTTTGGGAAGTAGTTAATGCAGGGCCCTCAATATCATCGAAAAACCAATCATTAACATCACCAGATCCCGTATCGAATAACATGACTATTTTATTGTATTTGCCAGTCTCCACATTTTGTGATCCAAAATCGAAGGTAAGTGTTGCCCAAATATTATTATTAGATGCAAGCGTGCTAGCTGACACCTCTTTTGCTGAAACTCCCGGTCCCTCTATTTTGAATATAATATTTCCTGGTTTGGGTGCCATTACCTTCATTGTAAATACGCTATCGCTAGTAAAATCAAATCTACTTGAAAGCACTGGGTCTATAAAAATCCCTTCCCATGAGTCACCTGACGTACCAAATTTAGCACAGTTGGTACTAGTATTAACACCAGTTGTTACTGTATTTGTTGCCGTTGCCCAAGAAGCTCCACTCCAGCCTGAAAAAATTGGGGAAGAACCCGTTGGTTCATAATCAGCATAAGTTGTCTGACCATAACTAAGACTTGCCGTGAGTAGCAAACCTAAAATAAAAAATAAAGTTTGTTTCATAATTAGTGTTTTTGATTAAATTATAGAGTTTAGTGTTATCAGGCCGTAAAACTATCAGCCTCAATCAAATTATAACACTAAACACCATACTCAAAACCTCTTGCAAACCTTTGCATTAGCACTTAAAAACACGCAAAATTGTGGTAAATTGCAATGAGAATAGGACTCTAATTCAGCAAAATTTTAAAACTTGGGAGCTAAGTTTTAAAAAATCAATTTAATGTTCCTTATGTAGTCTCAGCAAGAAAACTCCAATAATTTCGTTACTCTTGCATTTCAACCAGTCATCCCGAGATTTCGGGACTCCTGATTTTCAATGCTGCGAAAGCCTCATTCTTGTAGCTTTCTTATCAGAGACCGAGTTTTCTTGCACGCACTATGTATAAATTTTAGTGATATTTCGATTCAAAATGTTAGTTTTAAGAAAACTGGTAGGCAAAGAGTTATACCTAAGTAAAGCGCCTCTTCACTTTGTTCGAATCGCTCAACTTAGGTTATAGATTCAAAAAATGATCTTTAATAGAATCATTTGCATCAAGGCCTATTTTTTTTCTTAATCGATACCGATCATTTTCTACAGCCCGTTGCGTTTTATTCATAAGTTCGCAAATTTCTTTTGTGGAAAGATTCATGCGTATATAGGAAGCAATTCGAATCTCGGTGGCCGACAAATCAGGATGTTGTTCTTTTAAATGACTTATAAAATGATTGTAGGCGTTGTCAATTTGAGGTTCAATAACTTTCCAGTCTTTTTCTTCATCCAAATCCTCATCAATTTTATCAACTATTTTCTGGAGCCCCTCTTTAACACTCACTTTTGCTCTATTTGAAAGATTCACTATTCTGCCTCTCTGCTCTAATAGCAACTTGTTTTTATTCAAAATATTAAAGGCGAGCTTTTTTAGCTCCGACTCTAATTTCTCATTTTGAAGTGCAATTATTTTCTTCTCGTTTTCAAGCTCTTTTTGTCTAAAAATATCTTTTTGAATCTGAATTCGGCGTTTATAAACCAAATAAAAAACAAGAAGTACTAACAATAAACTTGCTAAGCGAAATACTAAAGTTTCCCAGAATGGTGGTTTCACCGTTATATTTATAAGCAATTCATTATCGCCCCAAATACCATCATTATTTGAAGCCAATACTTTAAAAGTATAATTGCCGGCATCAAGATTCGAGTATGTTGCCATTCTTCTATTTGAACTGGTATATACCCAATCTTCATCGAAACCTTCGAGCTTATATTTGTAATGGCATTTTTGTGGCAAGGTGTAATTTAAGGCTGCAAACTCTATAGTGAATACTTTGTCTTTCCAATTCAATTCAAACTCTTTGGTGTATCCAATACTAGCATTTAATAAACATCTATCATTAACCATGGTCTTTGGTTCAATCTCCTTACCCAGTACTGTTAGTTTGGTGAATACAATTCTCGGAATACTCTGGCTTAGCTTAATATCATGAGCTGAAATAATGTCGACTCCATTATTTGTACCTGCAATTATTCTACCATCTGTTAGTTTTAGCATGGCATCGGCGTTAAAATCGTTGCTCGATAAACCATCCTCAACAATAAACTTATTAAAACTTTTGGCACCTGAATTATATTTAAACAGCCCCGAAGTTGTCCCTATCCATATATTGCCTTCTAAATCATCCATTAAACTTTTTACAGGATCAGGAGAAAAGCCATTCTTTTCATTGAATTTCTCAAAACTTTCTTTTCGCTTATCAAATTTATAAAGACCATCGTCTTCTGTTCCAATCCAAATGTATCCCCACTTATCTTGTAATAAACATTTTATTACACCTTCGGTGGAAAAACTTGAAATGCTATCTTTTTCGATTTGCAATACCCTATCGGTTTCATTATCCAATAAAAAAATACCTCGCCCTTCTGTACCAAACCATATATCTCCATCACTATCTTCAAGAATAGTCATTATATTTTGAAAATCTATTTTATTTTTTTCGTCTGAATAAGGTCCAAAATTTTTTAATTTACCTTCTTTATAGTAAAACCGATCAACACCCGTAGATAACATTCCTAACCAAATTTGGTCTTTGCTGTCTTTAAATATTTCCCATACATGAGGAGATGAAACGGAATGATCATTCGATCCGGTTAAATACTTTTCACTGGTCTTATTCTCGGGTGAAAAACGAACCATCCCCCCTGAATACATACCAATCAATATATTACCAAGAGGATCTTCATTTAGGCTCGTTATAATATTCGATGTTAATAAATCATATTTATCATCAACAGTATACTGAATATATGCTTTATCCTTTTCAAAACAAAAAAGCCCATTTCCATCAGTTCCTATCCATACCCTGTTTTTTGAGTCTTCATAAACATCAAGAATCGACATTTCGTTTAATATATGCAGGTCATTCGGTGCAAATAGGCTGGCATTAAATTTTGCTTTAAACGGATTATAAATATTTATTCCCTTATTAAAGGTACCAATCCAAGCCATATTATCATTATCGAAATAAACAGTATAAGTATGATCAGAATTGAGTGTGCCCGGTTGCCCTTTTTTGCGTTTAAGATGAGTGTAAGTTTTTGTTTTTGGGTTAAAAATGTTAATTCCATCTTCTTCGGTGCATATCCAAATATTTCCAAAGGGGTCAATCTCCATATCACCCATTAAAACATTGGTTGATAAGTTATTGTTTTTTGCACCATAAATTTCCGAAACCTCGTTTTCCGGATTATAGGAACATAATCCATGGTAACTCGCCGCTATCCATAGTATGCCATCTTTGCCTTCAATTAAATGCTTTCTGTAATTACTTGCTAAGTAAGGTAAGCGTTTATAACTAATATTTTCAAATCTATTTGTTTGCTTGTTTAGCTTTTGAATATCGATATTTTCAGTAGCAAGATAAATTTCTCCTTTTTTGGTTTCCAGAATATCATAAATTAAACCAGCATTTAATCCATCGCTATAACTATATATATTCACAGAATGGTCTTTTTTGTTTATTACAGCAACCCCTTTATTTGAACCTATCCATATGCTACTATCAGCAAGAATCTCAACACAATTAACTCTTTCTCCAATTCCTTTATCTAATCCAAAATGTGTAAATTCTTCGGCTCGTTTATCAAACCTATTTAGTCCATCTTTATAGGTTCCTACCCATAAATATCCCGATTTATCCTGATTAATGCTTAATATCCTATTTCCTGATAAGTCCGTAGAATTATCTCCTTTACGATAGGTTTTAATTTCATATCCATCATAACGGCATAAGCCATTGCGGGTTCCAAACCAAAGAAAACCCTCAGCATCTTTAAAAATACATTCCACATTATTATCAGAAAGACCATCTTGCCTGCTTAAATACGAAAATTGAATTGTTTCATATAAAACAGCTTGTAAATTAACGCTTACCGACAAAAAGAATATGAATAGAATTAGTCTCATTTAATATCCCTATGTTTTGAAGTTCCCCTCAAAAATAATAATTTATAAACAATACTAACTAATTTCCCCAATTATCCCTATCCAAACTTCTGTATTGGATTGCCTCGGCCAAATGATGCGATTCAATATTAGAACATCCTTCTAAATCGGCAATAGTGCGCGACACCTTTAAAATACGATCGTAGGCTCTTGCCGATAAACCAACCTTTTCCATAGCGGTTTTTATCAATTGCGCTCCTGTTTCATCCAATTTGCAATATTGCCTAATAAGCTTGGTGTTCATTTGGGCATTGCTATGGATGCCATTCGTATTATTAAATCGCTCTTGCTGAATTGTTCTTGCTGTGCTTACTCTTTCTCGAATACTTTCGCTGGTTTCAAGTTGTTCTTTGCCTGATAATTTTTCAAAAGGAACAGGAACCACTTCTATATGAATGTCGATACGATCAAGCAAAGGACCTGATATTTTATTCAAATACTTTTGGCGAATGCCCGGCGAGCACACACAGTCTTTTTCAGGATGATTGTAGTAACCACAAGGACATGGATTCATGCTGGCAACTAACATAAAACTGGCAGGATATTGTACCGTAAATTTAGCACGTGAAATTGTTATCTCGCGATCCTCAAGTGGCTGTCGCATTACCTCTAATACGGTGCGTTCAAATTCAGGTAACTCATCGAGAAATAAAACTCCATTGTGAGCCATTGAAATCTCTCCTGGCTGCGGATATTGTCCTCCACCAACCAAAGCAACATTAGAAATAGTATGGTGTGGGCTGCGAAAGGGGCGAGTGGTCATTAAGGAAGCTTCCGGATCAACTTTCCCGGCAACCGAATGAATTTTTGTGGTTTCAAGCGCCTCAAGTAACGTAAAGGGTGGTAAAATTCCGGAAACTCTTTTTGCAAGCATTGTTTTTCCAGCTCCTGGAGGGCCAATCATAATTATGTTATGATTTCCAGCTGCCGCAATTTCCATAGCTCGCTTTACATTTTCTTGACCACGTACATCGGAAAAATCAGCATCGGAATTTTTTATACCCTTATGAAATTCTTCACGGGTATTTACTACCGTTGGTTCAATGGTTTTTTTACCATTCAAGAATTCTACAACCTCACCAATATTTTCTACTGCGAAAACACCCAAGTCATTTACTACTGCGGCTTCGCGAGCATTTTTCTTAGGTATTATAAAACCCTTAAACCCTTCCTCGCGTGCTTTTATGGCAATGGGCAAAACTCCCTTTATGGGCTGTAAACTGCCGTCAAGCGAAAGTTCACCCATAATTATATATTCCTCTAAATTTTCACAAACAATTTGATCCGAGGCTGCTAAAATTCCCACAGCTAAGGTTAAATCGTATGCTGAGCCTTCTTTACGAATATCGGCCGGAGCCATATTTATGACGATTTTTTTACCAGGAAAATCAAGCTTATTATTGAGCAAAGCTGCATTTATTCGCTGTTGACTTTCTTTAACAGCACTATCGGGTAACCCGACTAAATGAAAAGCAACACCTCGTGTAAGATTAACTTCAACTGTAATTGTAGTAGCATCAATTCCAAATACTGCACTTCCGTATGTTTTTACAAGCATGGGTTATATTTTATGGTCGCTGTGAATATAATAAAAACTGCTTAAAGTTCAGCTCTTCTCTTCAACTACAAATCCTCATCAATAAACTTAACCAAATACCATTTGCCGTTTAATCGCTTAAAAACACGCTCGCTGGCAAAACCACCCCCTTCAATGTAGATCTTTTCATAGTAAAGGTTATTTGTAGCCGAAGTTTCTATTTTAAACATAGAAGTATCTACAGATTGAACTGTATATCTGTGCATTATCCAATCTGATTTATTCCATGGTTTAGATTGTTCAGCAGTATCCATGGCATATCCTTCAAGAGGAAATTTTACTCGTTTTACTTGAAAGTTGCTATCCGCATGAAACTTTTTATAAAAAAAGTCAAATTCTTCATAAACTGTTTTTTTTTCTACCGTTTTTGCTTTGTTAACTTCCGTTTCTATTGGCTTGTTAGTTTTTGCTTTAGTTAGTTCTTTTGATGAACGGTTACAGCTAGCCATAAATAAAATAACAACAATGAAAATTATTTGAATTTTTCTCATGTAATTTGGTGTTTTGTGCAAATGTATAAAAATATATTGTTGTTCAACATTTTGATTCTCTGCACTTTTATAAAACTAAATTCAGATATTGCTGTCAATAATCAATATCAAATTATAAAACCAAAAACATAGTATCATGAAAACCCTAAAAAAAATTCTACTCGCATTACTTGGTATAATTGCCATTATGCTTATAATTGGCCTAACCCAACCTTCAGAAATTACCATTGAAAGATCTATCGAAATCGATGCTCCTTTAGAAATGGTGTACGATCAGGTAAACAATCTTCATAATTGGGAAAAATGGTCGCCATGGCATAAAATTGATACTGCTATGGGACTAAGCTATGGAAATGGAGGAATTGGAAAGGATGCCAGTTACAGCTGGACTAGTGAACATAAAAGTGTGGGTAGCGGAATGCTAACCATTATTGATTCAAAACCTTTTGAGTTTATAAATACTACAATGGATTTTGGAGATCAAGGTACAGGAACAGCCAATTTTAAATTCGTGGAAACCGACGCCGGTGTAAAAGTGAGTTGGGATATGAATTCGGCTATTGGTAAGAATCCATTTATGCGTTTAATGGGCATAATGATACGAAAAAGTATTACTGCCGCCTATGACAGAGGATTGGAAGATATTGAAAACCAATGCGAATATTTAAAGGAAACAACTTGGTATTCTGTTAAAATAAAAGAAAAAGATGCGTGGAGCTACTATGGCATAATGTCAGAAGAGGTGAATATGGAAAATATGCAATCAACAATGGAAGAGTCATATGGAAAGCTTTATGGTGAATTAGGAAAGGCCAACATTGAGCCCGGTACTGCCTTTGCAGTATATTATAGTTGGGGCGAAACATTCAAAATGGAATGTGGCGTTAGTGTGCAAGATAATTCTACCACTCTCAAAAATATTGATTCAAAGGAAATTCCCAAACAGACTTATGCCGTTTTAAAGCTTATCGGATCGTATGATGGCCTAATGGGCGCGCATGAGTATATGGGCGAATGGTTAGCAGCATCCAACAAAAAGTTAAATGGGCCGGTTATTGAAAAATACAAAGTGGGTCCTCCTATTGAAACTGATATGGATAAATGGGTAACCTACGTTTTGTATCCAATTGTGGAAGAATAAATTCTTATATTAATATTTTGAAGAATTAGCATCCTAAATGAGATGCTAATTCTTTTATAAGCTGAGTTTTATCCTTTTCTTTACTAGTTAAAAGAACAAACTTGCCTTTATTTTTCAAAGCCATACTAAGTATCTATAAATGAATTTTAGAACTCTCACATTACTCACTTTCTTATTGCTGTTCTTCGGCTGTATGTCAAAAAAAAATAATCTAAAAACGAGCCACAAAAACTATAGTGACTTCAAAACTATAGCCTTTCAAAAATTTGGTGCCGATACTATTCTGAATTTGAATGACTCAAATACTTATGCACTTTGCACTAAAAAAGTAGCTGAAAATAACATGAATCCAAATGTTTTAACAGCGTTTATTGTTATTCAATTAAATTCCAACAAAATTGTTTTTGAAAACAAAATATCATCGGCTTCTGTTAAATGGTATTCAAACAACGAGCTGCTAATAAGCAAACAATTGGGTATTGTATCTGAACAAAAAGGAAGTGGAAAAATTTCATACATTTATAATGTTGAAACAAAAGTTAAAAAAGAATTATCTCAAACTGAAAATACTAAATATTAAAATGAAGAAGGTCTATTTGTCATTACTATCGGTAATATTAACCATAGCATTTATTCTAGCTGTTTTTAACTTCAAAAAAAACGAGGCTAAATCAATTAGCAAAACGTTCACTTCTGAAGAGCTTTGGGATATTCAATATCAGCAAAAGAAAGAGAAACGCAAAGTTGGATACAGCAAAACAGACAACCCTGATAAATTTGTAGAATACCTTAGGGAAATTACAACCCCCTTTGGTGAAAAGGAATCGGGTTACAAAATGAATTACAAAGTACGTGAGTTGGTAAAGGCAAAAGCTAACAGAACCACATTAAAAAGTGCCAAAGCCGAATACGATTTTGTATCACGCGGCCCGGCAAATATTGGAGGACGTACAAGAGCCATAATTGTCGATCCTGATGATAACACCCATAATACATGGCTTACTGGAACCTCATCGGGAGGTATTTGGAAAACTACGAATGGCGGCACAACTTGGAAAAACCTTTCTGATGAATTCACTAACCTTTCGGTTTGTGCCTTGGCAATGGCCGGTTCAAACCATGATATTATTTATGCCGGAACCGGTGAAAGTATGCCCGCTTTTAGGTATATGATCGGAAATGGCATTTGGAAATCGACAGATAGAGGATTAACCTGGTCACAATTAAGCAGCACAGCAACCAATACTAATTTTTCATATGTAAACAGGCTCATTGTTGATCCGAATAATGCCAATATTGTGCTGGCCGCAACTGAAAAGGGAATTTTAAAGTCAAATGACGGCGGTATAACATGGACTCATGTTCATAAAAGTAATAGGGGTGTAGAAGATTTAATTGAAAACCCCGTTGATTTTAATATTCTCTTTGCAGGTGAAAATTCCGTTGGAGTTTTACGGTCTTCCGATGCAGGTGATACTTGGCAAATATCATCGAATGGCTTAATAATTGGAGCTCGTCACGAAGTTACCGTATCAAAGATTAATACGAACAAAGTGTTTGTAAGTATACATGTATCAACCGACCTTTCATATGTTTTTATGTCGGAAGATAGCGGAGTTAATTGGGTAAAATTCGACGACAATCAAAATTTCTTAGGAGGCCAAGGAGGGTATGATAATATTATAGAAGCGCATCCCTTTAATGAAAATGAAGTTTTTGTTGCAGGTGTTGATAGTTGGAAATTGAATTTTAATGGGAATACGCATGAAACAGAACCTGTTCATAAAGGAGCCTATACAGTAGGAACCAGTTTTCTTAGTTTTGTAGATTATGGTGGAGCTTTCTTAGCAGGAGGCATGGATACCACAGAAACAACGAATAGAACATCAGGTGATTGGGTGTCAATTGAGCTTCGTTTTGGTCCAGGAATAAGCCAAAAAGCACATCGCTTTTATGTGCCTTTAGAATCAACATCGGGTGTGGCACGTAACAATTATACTTATCAAGATTACGTTGATGTGCCTTTCCAAGTTTGGGATGTTACCAATAATAAACAACTCATGGTTTCTTTCCGCGATCAGGAAAGAGATGGAGAATTCAATCTTTATACCAGACATCCGAGTAGTAATGCTTATGGCGATTTAGGAAGAGAATATATTTTTTTAAATGCGGTCGCTTACAATGCAAATAATCCGAATAGCACTATTGCAAAAACGGGTGGACATTATTATAAAAATCTATATATGATTTGGCCTGAACTAACAGAAGGAGCAACATGGGATCAGAATAATTTGCCTGAATCTGAATTGGTAATTGGCTATGGAAGTATACAAGCTCAAGCAGGCGAAAAAACCAGTATTGCCGATTCCTACGGTAACTTTGGCGGACCAAACGGATACAATCAAAGTGCAGGTTTCGGAACTACAAAAATACCCGGGTTACATCCCGATCATCATAACATTGTTCTTATTCCAACAAGCGATAATACTTTTACTTTTATTGATGCCAACGATGGAGGTCTGGGCATTTCATTCGATAACGGATTAAATTTTAATATGCTACCCAATAATTACATCACAACTCAATTTTATGGGGTGGCAAAAAATCCGCAAGCCAACGAGTATTTTGGTGGTATGCAAGACAATGGTACCTGGCAATCACAATCAGGCGAAAACGCTTCAAATACAAGTAAATATTTATTTAGACTTGGCGGCGATGGATTTGAGTGTTTATGGCATGCTTACAATCCAAATTTAATACTGGGGAGTGTATATAATAACGCTATTAAAAAGTCAGAAAATGGAGGTTTAAGCTGGACTAAAAGCGCTGAAGGGATAGAAGATGAGGATGGCCCCTTTATTACACATCTATCCGTTTCGAAAGAAAAACCTGATTTGGTTTTTGCCGTTGGTAAAACAGGTATATACAGAAGTGTAGATTTTGGCGACAATTGGAATATGAGAACCATTTCATCGGATTGGATTAGTGGGGATATTCTTTCAAGTTCATCAAATGTAGAAGTATCGCTGGCAAACGGAAAAATAGTGTGGGCTGGTGCTGGCATGTCAACTTCAGCAGGCTTAAAAATGCATGTTTCAAAAAACGAAGGGCTTAGCTTTACACCTGTTAACAATTACACTGAAGTTCCAATGTCGGCCTATATTAGCGGACTTGCAACACATCCAACAGAAGAAAACACAGCCTATGTATTGTATGCACTTGCAGGCAAACCCAAAATTATACGTACCGAAAATTTAGGCGAAAGCTGGGAAGACATTAGCGGATTTGCTAACAATTCATCCAGCTCAAATAGTTTCCCCGATGTTATAACAAGTTGTTTGCTGGTAATGCCACATAATCCGAATATAATATGGGCTGGTACCGATATTGGTTTGGTTGAATCCACCAATAATGGAGGATCATGGCACCTCGCTGATTATAATTTACCGGCGGTTTCAATTTGGAATATGCACATTGTGGGCAACCAGGTTGTTATTGCTACCCATGGTCGAGGTATTTGGAGTGTTAATATTCCTGAAATTCACAATGCTCCATATATTAAAACATTTGCCATTAACAATACAGGCGGGTTAAGTTTAACAACAAATTTTATAGTAGCTTACGATAAGGTTGAAGTTTATATTGATGGAGAACTAAATCAAACACTTGATGCTCCAGCTGTAGGAAGCAATGATATATCCATTACGATGGACGAAGTAGGTACTTATAAGGCTCAATTAATTGGCTACATTGATGCTAATTCATACAAATCGAATACCATTGATGCCGTATTTAATACCGTAGCGATTCAAAATAATTCATTCGACGAATTCTTGGTTTATCCAAATCCTAGCAAGGGGAAATTTTCGATTAATACAAATTATGAAAATGCAAATATTCAAATTTATGATCTAAGTGGTACTCTGGTTTTTAAAAGGCACACTGAAAATACTTCGGAAGTAGAAATTGACATAAGGAATTTAAATACCGGAACATATATTATTAAAATAGACTTGGAAAAAGGTTTTAAAACGCAAAAGATTTTAATTCAAGACTAATTGCATATTTACTGATAAACAAGCTTATTTAGTAATATAAATTGAAGGTCTATAATTAACACAAGGATGAATCAAAAGAGCAAAGAAAAGATCTGGCATATAATTTTTGAAGCCGATACGCGTTTAGGCAAATTATTCGATGTCACCATTATTGTACTAATTATTATTTAAGTTTCGGACTTCATACTCTATTGACATTCAGCAGTTTAAGATTTGTATTTATCACGTTTTGCAACCATATACTACGATAACTAACTGTATTGCTGTTAATTACAAAAG
>JAQICC010000282.1 GCA_027858735.1 Salinivirgaceae bacterium | reverse complement strand
GGCAAATCCCTTACCACAGTAAAAGCACTTTTTTTATTCATAGTCTTTGATTTGCTCCAAAGCTAACAAGAATAACCCTTAACAAGGTTTTTAGCCTAAAAAATGTCCATTACGCCTCAACTGAAATAATATCAACCACATTCCCATTAGCATCGTTTAATGTTGTGGTAATAATTCCGCTACTGGCAGCAGGCATATAAACCTGCATTTTTAATACCGGTTGCAAAATAAGAACTGCATCATCAAAATCGATTAAAAATGACTCTTGCTCACCCCCTTCTCTCACAAATTTTAGAACTTCTGCACTTGTATTGATTCCAAAAACATAGGGGTTTGCATAATCTTGAGTGAGGGTGCCTGCCAAGCTGCTAACATTTGTAGGATTTTCATTTTCCCAATCTGCAACAAGCACTTGGGAGCTTAAATGCCCATAAAACATTAAAAAAATGAGCAAAACCCATAAAATATTAAATTTCTTCATAAGTATTTTTATTAGTTAAATAGATGTTTCATCATCGGTTTAAAGTATTAACTTAAAAGTGTCTACTTTTTTTTAAAAAATGCACTACTTTTCAATATTGGATAGAACAAAACTAAATAAAAAAAAACATTTAAAGCAGCAAAACCATGCAATTCCTGAACTTTAACTTATATCTTAAGATCCATCCAATCTTATATTTTAACCAATTAATGTTTGATATTTTCAATCAAAGATTTTCATTATACCAAGATAATTCCGATATAATTTCATTTTCTTTGGTGAAAATTTGCTTGAATGACAAACCACCAAAGATTATTGAGATACCTAAAACACCAATTAGTTGCGCGAAACTCCAAAGGATTCGGTATTCATTCACCCTACATTTTTCATTTAGTTACTGAAATTATTCACGATTTCATTCCTTTTTACTGTTATGGCAGTATTGAAAAAGAAAGGCAAAACCTACTTTCGAACAACACTTTAATTGAGGTAAACGATTTTGGAAGTGGCAGCCATATAAACAAGCAGACTCAAAAAAAAGTTTGCGACATAGCCAAGCACTCTTTAAAGCCCAAAAAACAAGCTCAGCTACTCTTTCGTTTAGTTAACCACTTTCAATCAAAAAACATCCTTGAAATTGGCTCCTCACTTGGCATAACAACAAGTTATTTAGCATCGGTTTCAAGCAAATCAAAATTAATAACACTTGAAGGCTGTCCTGAAACCAGTAAAATTGCTCAACACACTTTTTCAAATTTACAACTTAAAAACATTACGCTCAATACGGGAAATTTCAACAAAACTCTAATTCCGGCATTGCATAAATTTAAAAAAGTTGATTTTGTGTTTTTTGACGGTAATCATAAAAAAAATGCCACGCTTGAATATTTCAATACTTGCCTACCCTTTATTCATAACAACACTGTTTTTATTTTCGACGATATACATCTATCAGAAGAAATGGAAGAGGCATGGAACGAAATTAAAATCTATGAAAATGTAAAGGTAACTCTCGATCTGTTTCATCTAGGCATAGTATTCTTCAAAAAAGAATTTACAAAGCAACACTACAATATTAAATTCTGAACTAGGCGTATTGGCAGATAATTAGAGTGTCTCTTAGAAAACACCAACACCTTCGATATACTTGTCAGCAAAATGCTCATTTATACATGTTAAACTCCTCCTTTGCTGACTTCGCAAGCCTTACTCTTGTCGCCTTCTAAGAAGCCACTTGAATTTTAATAGTTTTCTTAGAAGCGCTAAGAAAATGATTATCTTTGCGTTTATCAATAATATCGATAAAAAACAGAGGTCTATGACTGCTATAATTGACATTAAAGAAATAAGAAAAATATATCAGGTTGGTAATCAAGAAGTACATGCGCTTGCCGGAGTCGATTTATGTATTAACCCAAACGAATACGTGGCTATAATGGGACCTTCGGGTTCAGGAAAATCAACACTAATGAATATTATTGGGTGTCTTGACACACCTTCGATGGGTGAATATTGGCTTAATGGCAACGATGTTAGCAGCTTAGAAGATGAAAGATTATCCGCTATTCGAAATAAAGAAATCGGTTTTATATTTCAAACCTTTAATCTACTGCTTCGCTATAATGCCATAGAAAATGTTTCAATACCTTTAATTTATGCCAGGTATTCAAAAGAGCTAAGGCAAGAACTGGCAAAAAAAACGTTAACCCAAGTGGGATTAGGTGACCGTATGGATCACAAGCCAAATGAAATGAGCGGTGGCCAGCGCCAAAGAGTTGCTATTGCCAGAGCATTAGTAAATTCACCCTCATTAATATTAGCCGATGAACCTACCGGTAATCTTGATTCCAAAACATCTGAGGAAATTATGCGTTTACTAGACGATTTGCATAAAAACGGAAATACCATTGTTGTTGTTACACACGAAGAAGACATTGCCAGACATGCAAACCGAATAGTTCGCTTACGCGATGGAATAATTGAAAACGACGAGATTATTAAAAAGAAAAACAGTACTAAGTAAAAGCCAATCTATCAATTGGTACTTGACACTTGATTAATTATCACTTATTACTACACCTATGAAAGTTTACACCAAAACAGGCGATAAAGGAACTACCGATCTACTTGGGGGCAAACGTGTACCCAAAAACCATGAACGAATTGAGGCCTATGGTACTATTGATGAATTAATGGCCTTTACAGGATTAGTTTACGACCAAATGGAAGAAGAGTGCCATAAAAAGGTTTTGCTTGAAATACAAGACCGCCTAATGACTTGTGCGACCATTTTAGCTTCCGAATTTGACAATGCTGAAATAAAATTGCCTGAAATAATCGCTGATGATATTCTTTTTTTGGAAAAAGAGATCGATTCTATGCAAACGGTTGTTCCTAGGCTAACAGAATTTATTTTACCAGGCGGACATACGACAATTTCATTTTGTCATATAGCCCGAACTGTATGCAGACGAGCAGAACGCCTAACAATAAGTATAAAACAACAAAACACCCAGTCTGAAATGGTTATAAAATACCTAAATCGCCTTTCCGATTATTTCTTTGTTTTGGCAAGAAAATTGGCAATTGAATTAAAAATTGAAGAAATAAATTGGATTCAGCGTTCGTAGTATAGATATTTTTTTATATTTGCAAAATTTTGAACGAATATATAAACAAAATATAGCCCTATGTATTGGACACTAGAATTAGCCTCGAAATTAGAAGATGCCCCATGGCCGGCGTCTAAAGAAGAATTGATTGATTTTGCGATCCGCTCAGGTGCACCACTCGAAGTAATTGAAAATCTTCAGGAAATTGAAGAAGAGGGTGAAGTTTTTGAAAGTATTGATGATATTTGGCCTGATTACCCTAGTAAAGACGATTTCTTCTTTAATGAAGACGAATATTAGCAAACGAAATTAAATAAAAGCTTTCATAAGCTTTTTCGAAGAAGCAAATAAAAATACTTCTGAAAAAACTCACAGTTTTATAAAACATTGTGAGTTTTTTTTTGTCTATATCGGTTATAAATTTAAAACTATGAGAATGCTGCCATTAATACTATTCATACTTTTTATTCTAATTACCGATATTTATTCATATTTCGGATTGCGTTCTGCTTTGTTTGCCCAACACTTGGCAACCTATACTATTATTTACATCATTATTTCTGTTTTAACCATAAGTGGAATATTGGTAATGATTAAATCTTTTTCCCATTTACCCTCAAATCAATCATTCGGATTAAACCTAATTATTGGATTAACGTTCTCTATAATAATTGCAAAGCTTCATTTTTCAACCTTATTTTTAATTGAAGATATTCTGCGAGGCTTTTTATGGCTTTTTCAATCGGCTTTAAATTTCCGATTAACCGAGTTTATTTCCCGATCGTATATTTGGGCTCTGTTTTCGTTGGGCAGCGGAATTTTAATTGCCACACTTTTAAACTATGGAGTAGTATTCGGTAAATACCATTTTAAAGTACATCACAAAACACTTACGTTCGATCATTTACCGATAGCCTTCAATGGTTTTAAAATTGCACAAGTATCCGACATGCACTTGGGCAGCTTCGACAATATTAAAAAAGTTGAAAAAGGGTTACACATGCTTCAGAATGAAAATCCTGATGTTATTGTTTTTACAGGCGACTTGGTAAACAACAAAGCCGACGAAGCATTAATTTACATTGATGCAATGAAAAACCTTAGGGCTCCCTACGGAAAATACACCATAATGGGAAACCACGATTATGGTGACTATGCTAGGTGGAATTCACAAAAGGAAAGAACTGAAAATATAGAACAGCTGAATCAAATTCAGCAACAAATGGGATTTCAGTGGCTGAATAATGCCCACTCATCAATATCAAAAGAAAACGATACTATTTATATTGCAGGAGTAGAAAACTGGGGCCTTCCTCCTTTTCCTCAATACGGCAATATTCAAACAACTTTAAACGGAATTAAAGAATCTGATTTTGTAGTGCTCCTATCGCACGACCCAACCCATTGGAGAGAACAGGTTTTAAAAACCTTGCCCAAAATCGCACTTACCTTGAGTGGACATACCCATGGAATGCAATTTGGAATTGAAATAGGAAAATTCAAATGGAGTCCGGTAAAGTATAAATATAAAGATTGGGCCGGATTATTTGAAAAAAACAACCAATACCTTTATGTAAACAGAGGCTATGGCAATATTGGATACCCCGGCCGATTAGGAATAAGACCTGAAATTACAATAATTGAGTTACGTTGTAAGGATAAATAATAAACTAAATGAAGAAATGATTTCGTTCTTTTCGTGTTTTCTCATAAACCTCAGGACTAAATATATACAATTGAGCAGGTTTATGAGCAACACCTTGCTGTTTTTCTTTTATAGGCACTACATAACTCATTTGCGACACCTTTTTCCTAAAGTTTCTTTTGTCGTATTTTGCACCCAAAATTGCCTCGTACAATTTCTGCATTTGTGAAAGGGTAAATTTTTCAGGCAACAAGTTAAATCCAACGGGCTCATTTTGAAGCTTATAACGTAAGTGTTCCAGAGCTTTCTCTAGTATTTCCTTATGATCGTAGGCCAATTCTTTTACTTGGTCAACTGGAAACCAATTTACCTTTCGCCCTTTTTGTATTATGTTCATATTTGTATTTGGCAATAACGAATAATAGCCAACCGTAAGTACCCGTGAGCTAATAACATCGCCAAATTGTTCAATCCAAATCTGATCGTTGGGGTGTGCTATCCTATCCAATGAGCCAAACGTATAGAATTGTTCAAACTTTAAATTTTCCAATCCTGTTAAATCATTAACAATGCGTATCGCAGCCGAATCTAAATCCTCATCTTCATAAATATGGTAACCCGTTAATGAATGATCTGAAAATATTATCGACTTTCCATCATCTGATTTTAATTTGCGTTCAACTAACAATACTTTCAACTGGTCCATGTCAAAACCAAATATTACACAATCAACCGATAAATTTGTTAATAGTTTTCGCGTCATAATTTTAAAACTTCAATTTAACTAAAAACATTGCCTAATCGTCTTTGGCTTTAACCCAAATTGAGCGATTCGCTATCGCAAATCTGCTCAATCGACTGAGGTCTTGTAAGGTTTTTTAAGCCGTTGGTTTAAGTTGTATATCTTACTGAATGTGTATAATATACACATTCAACATCACAAATATATATTTTAATTTGTAAGCTCCAAAATAATGATTTATTCTAAAGCCTATTTCAGAGCTTGTTTTTATAACCCGCTTACCATTCTTACTGTAAAATTCAACTCAACCTATTTAACAGAATTCTTACACTGCCAATTATTATCAAATCGTAACTTATCAAATTCAAAGGAACAGGGGTGTTTGTTGCACACTTTAAACCATCATCAATCACATTTATAAAGTATATTCATCAATTTAAAGATGTTCAGGAATAGCTAATTTACGACCTTAAAAACTAACAAAAAAAATATAAAAATTAGATTAATAATGTCATCATAACATAAAAAAACCGCAAAACACCTATTTGTTTTTGCGGTTTCATTATGAATATATTTTACGATCTATTGCTTTACAAAAGTCCTTTTAATGAGTCCATTATCAGTATTTGCGACAATAAAGTACATTCCTGATTTAAATGCTTCAATATTAAACGTAGCCATATTGTTTTCTACAACATCAGAAACAATCACTTGTCCATTACTATTGTAAATTTTAACATTCTGCATCACCTCACCAGTTAAAACCACATCGATACTTGTACTTGCCGGATTTGGATATACTTTAAATGCTTCTGTTTTACTATCGCCAATTGAAGTAGAGAAAACTACTGGGATACTTATAGGGTATGAAGGACTTGCCAATCCCTTTACTTCTTCAATAACTCTGTAGTAATACGTGTTGTTATTTAAGATGTCAGCATCATTATATTCAATAACTGTTGTTGTTGACGAAACCGCCCCAAATTCAGCTATTACTGAAAATTCAGTATTTAATGTTCGTCTTTCAACAAGTACCCTTTCTTTTGTTGCTAACCTACTTTCCCATGTAAGTTGAACAACTGTATCTTCAACCATTTTAACTTTTAGCGTTGTAGGCGATGTATCAGAAGTATAAATTAAAATATCCTTTATATCATTCCATTTTTTTCCATCCCTCAACATGGTTTGAAAATCACCACCATCGTCCCATTCAGCAAAACACTGATTATGTGCCAAAGCTTGCTCAACATAAGTTGCATAATAAAACATACGTGAATTATATTCACACAATCTCTGCGCTCCAAACTCACCAATAAATACAGGAATATTATTGCTTTCCGACCAGTCTTGCACTCCAGACATGCGATCTATCATCTGCTGAATATCACTACTTGTTCCCCATTTTCCATTTCCTTCCCCAGCAAAATCCCAAGGATCATAAGAATGGTAATATGCCATTAAATAAGCATCATTTTTATCAGGAATTGAAGCCTCCATCATATCATTGGCGCTAGCCCAACCTTTTCCCGAATAAATAACATTTCTAGTGGCATTTGTTTCTCTAATAATTCCTAAAACGTTTACATTAAACTCATCAATTTCATTTTGTGAAATAATGGCATGCGGCTCATTCATCATTTCAAATATCAATTTTTCCGATTTATCTTTAAAACGAGCTGAAATCTGACTCCAAATACTTTCATATCTTTCTTTTTGCCCGGCATAATCATTTTGAAACGATTCTTCATGATGCATGTTAAGAACAATAAATAAATCACGATCTAAGCCCCAATCTACAATCTGTTCCACTCTATCCATAAAATCGTCATCAACTTCAAAAGGTGCAGTAGTAGCTGTATGCTTATCCCAACGAACTGGAATGCGCACGGTTGCAAAACCGGCCTCTTTATACATATCAAAGTAATACTCTTGGGCTGGTCCATTGTTCCACCCTGCTTCTTGTTCTGGCTCCAGCGTATTCCCTAAATTAATACCTCGCCCCATTGCTTTTACAGCTTCATTAGCTGTCATTTGTGCCATTGCATTGCCACTCCATACCAGTAAGGCAAAAACCAAAGCTATCAATGTTAAGTTAGATTTTTTCATACCCTTTTTATTTATAATTTGTTTAATTGTAGTTTCGACACTAAGAAAACGTATTTATATTGTAATCTCAAGAAATAAATCAATTCATTTATCACTCAAAAGTACTTATGCAAAAACCTTTTTATATTGATTTTCTACCACTTACCTTCCCATACTACAATCTCAAAAACAAATGTACTACTTATGATAAGGATCTGAAACACTTTAACAAGTATGAAATGGCATTGGCTTTCTTTTTTTTTAACGATAATTTATAAATACGGAATACCAATTGCACAATCACCCTTTTTTTCCCATTTTTGACTCTGCAAACTATGCCTTTAATACTCGACGAAAATATAACCTATTTAAAAGGTGTTGGTCCTCAAAAAGCCGACATATTAGCTAGTGAATTGGGCTTAAAAACTTATGGTGATTTACTGTATCATTTTCCCTACAAATACATTGATAAAACTAAGTACTATACCATTAGAGAACTAAATGGTACCATGAGTTTTGTACAGGTAAAGGGAAAAATTATACATTTAGAAACATTAGGCGAAGGTAGAAAACAACGCCTTTCTGCAACCCTTCATGACAGCAGCGGAACCATTAAACTGATATGGTTTAAAGGACTAAAATGGGTTAAACAACAATTAAAGGCCAATGAAGAATATGTGGTTTTTGGTAAACCTACATCATTTAACAATCAGTTAAATATTACACATCCTGAAATTGAAGAACTAAAAAAACATGATAGTAAACCTGATTTCAACCTTCAAAGTTTTTACCACACCACTGAGAAGATGAAAACCAGATTTTTGAATTCAAAAGCAATACACAACTTTCAGCTTTCATTGTTGCCCTTAATAAAAACAAAACTTACAGAAACACTCCCTGCTTACTTAATAGCAAAACATAAGCTGTTAAGTCTATACGAATCGCTTTACAACATTCATTTACCCTTAAGTCCTGAACTGCTTCAGAAAGCTCAATTCCGACTAAAGCTTGAGGAATTACTATATATTCAATTAAAGATTCTTCGTTTAAAAAATTATCAGAACAACTCTATTTCAGGATTCAACTTGGATAAAGTTGGCGATTTCTTTAATAACTTTTATAAAGAACATATTCCTTTTGAGCTTACAAATGCCCAAAAAAAAGTATTACGCGAGATCAGGCACAATACAAATACAGGCAAGCAAATGAATCGGCTGCTTCAAGGCGATGTGGGTAGCGGAAAAACCCTAGTTGCCTTAATGACCATGCTTTTGGCTATCGATAATGAGTTTCAAGCTTGCATAATGGCTCCTACGGGTATTTTAGCTAACCAACATCTCGAATCCATCTCTGAAATGGTTTCATCGCTTGGCATTAAAGTTGAATTATTAACGGGATCGACAAAACAGAAGGACAGAAGAATCATTCATGAAAACTTGATTCGTGGCGAAACAAAAATTTTAATTGGTACCCATGCCTTAATTGAAGACACCGTTCGATTTAAAAACCTTGGAATGGTTATTATTGACGAACAGCATCGCTTTGGCGTAGCTCAACGCGCCAAATTATGGAAAAAGAATACTAAGGCTCCTCATGTATTGGTAATGACAGCAACCCCAATACCTCGAACTTTAGCCATGACCCTGTACGGCGATTTAGATGTTTCGGTTATCGACGAGCTTCCCCCTGGAAGAAAACCGATTCAAACCATTCATTACCATGATTCAAAACGCTTACGCGTATTTGGCTTTATTAAGGAACAGATTGATATAGGCCGACAAGTTTATATGGTGTATCCTCTCATTAAGGAATCGGAAGCATTGGATTATAAAGATCTTGAAGACGGGTTGGAAAGTATTTCAAGAGCTTTTCCCCCACCAAAATATTCCATAAGTGTAGTACACGGTAAAATGAAACCTACTGAGAAAGACAAGGCTATGGATTTGTTTGTTCGAAAACAAACACAAATCATGATAGCCACTACGGTAATTGAAGTGGGTGTAAATGTACCTAATGCATCAGTTATGGTAATTGAAAGTGCTGAACGCTTCGGGCTTTCTCAGCTACACCAGTTGCGTGGGCGTGTAGGCCGAGGTGCAGAGCAGTCATACTGCATTTTAATGACAGGCAACAAACTTACCAACGACGGACGTAAACGGATTGAAACTATGGTCAATACCAACGATGGTTTCGAAATATCAGAGGTCGATCTTAAGTTACGAGGTCCGGGCGATATTGAAGGAACACAACAAAGTGGCATACCCTTAGATTTAAAAATTGCCAACCTTGGAAAAGACTCACAAATAGTGCAATTTGCTAGAAACATAGCCGAGGAAATTTTAGCGAATGATCCAAAACTTGAAAAGCCTGAAAACTACGTGCTTAAAAAATATATTGAACAAAAGTGGAAATATGAATTTAACTGGAGTTTAATAAGTTAAAAAGCAGTTGCTTTTAAGCAACTGCCTCTAAAAACCAAATTAAAGTATCAAATATTAAGAATCAAGACTTTTCTTAACTTGCGTCTTGGTAAGAGATTCTCCATATTAAAAATCGCTCACGTCAAAAATGCTAAATCGTTCACTGTTCGAAAAAAAGAAACTAGCTTCAATTTCTGCATTTTCATCACTATCAGAACCATGCACCGCATTCTTTTGCATACTTTGTGCAAATTTCTTTCTAATGGTTCCTTCTTCAGCTTTTAACGGATCAGTATTCCCTATTAATTTTCTATATTCTTCAACAGCATTATCCTTTTCGAGTATAGCCACAAGAATTGCTCCTGATGTCATAAACTCTATTAAATCGTTATAAAAAGGACGTTCGCTATGCACGGCATAAAACTTTTTAGCTTGAGCCGTACGCAACTTGATTAATTTCATAGCTGCAATATGAAATCCATTTTCATTAATCATATTTAAAATAGGGCCAATATCTTCATTTGAAACTGCCCCTGGTTTAATAATTGTAAAGGTGAATGTACCTGCCATAAGTAATAATTTTTAGTTAATTAGTTTGCCTAAATATATAAATTAATTATTGATTTCGTAATAAATACAAAATTATCGTTCTAATATACAGGCCTATTTACTAATTAAAAAGCCAATCATTTAAATTAATTGGCTTTTATTTTATACCTAATATTCATCATTTGCATCTTCTTCTGGTCTTCCTTTTATCGATTGCCTCAATATTACATAACCTATCAATCCAGCGGCAAATGAGCCTATGAGTATTCCAGTTTTCGAACCAACAACCAAAATTGGGTCGGTATAAGCAAGACCAGAAATAAACAGAGCCATAGTAAAACCTAATCCTCCCAAGAAGGCCACGCCTATTATTTGTTGTAAGGTTACATTTTCAGGAAGTCGAGCCCATCCTAACTTAATAGCTAAAACCGTCAAAAAGATTATTCCAATCGATTTACCAAACACCATGCTTAAGGCTATATTCCAAGAAAGAGGAATAATATCACCACTTAAATTGACTCCGGCATTTGCGAAGGCAAAAACTGGCACAATCATATAAGTTACATAGCCATGAAGTTTATGTTCTAAAAGCTGCAAAGGCGAAATTGTTTTTTCTATTAAACCCTGCAAATTAGACAATGCACCACATTGAATGTCCGTTACAAATTCCGGTTCATCATCCTCACCACATTTCATTTGCTCAATGGAATTTTGGGCTCTTCTGTAAAACTTAAAAGTGTTTATTTTTCTACTCACCGGAATGGTAAATGCCACCAATATACCTGCAATAGTCGGATGAATTCCTGATTTTAAAAATAGCACCCAAATAGTAAAACCAAATAAAAAGAAAATGTATTTATTATATCTGCTTAGCAAACCAAAAACAACCAATACTGCTAAAAGTAACATGGCAATACCTATTAACCCCCATTGTATAGTTCCACTATAAAAAATGGCTATTACTAACACCGCTCCAATATCATCAACTATTGCAAATGCCGTTAAAAATACCTTTAAACCAATCGGTACACGCTTACCTAATATTTGTAAAATTCCCAGGGTAAATGCAATATCGGTTGCCATAGGAATTCCCCAGCCTTCGCCCCCTTCATTCGCTCCATTAAGCACAACAAATAATGCCACTGGAATAACCATACCTCCAATTGCGCCAAAAATAGGTAATGATGCTTTTTGTAAGCTATTTAATTCCCCAACAAGTATTTCTCTTTTTATTTCCAGTCCAATTACAAAAAAGAAAATGGCCATTAAGCCGTCATTAACCCAAAGAATTAAGGGTTTTTCCAGCTTAAAAGTTGTAAACCCAATTTTCAATGGTTGCTCTAAAATATAATTATACGTGTCGGCCAACGGACTATTGGCAATTACTATGGCTAAAACAGTTGCTACAAAAAGCAAAATACTGCCCGACGATTCCAATTTAAAAAAGGCTTCAAAAGGTTTCTTTATATAATCCATGTTCAAAAATTTCTCCGGTACTTTTGGTAATTCAAAAAGAATTTCAAAATATTATTAATCTTAATAATTCCTGCATTATGATAATTACAAATTACATCATGTTTTGTTAACTACACAAAGAAAAAATCAAAAATAAATGCCCTTTAGTAAAATTTGACAAAATAATTTTAACACTTAACTCGCATTATTCATCAAATTCCGTTATGATGAATTGAAATGCGGGTTACCCCGACATAGCCGAACCCAAATTTGAGCATCAAAT
>JAQICC010000279.1 GCA_027858735.1 Salinivirgaceae bacterium | reverse complement strand
TACTAACCTGCTCTATTGACTTCGTCGAACTTCGTTTCACAAATAATCTATTCCGATGTCCAACTATCTGCAAAATACAACCGTCCTCAATAAAATGGATTTGAAAATAATTAATACGGTTCATGATTATATTTTATGGTCGTATTGAACTCGCAAGCTTGCTCGTTTCATTATTTCCTACATCCACTTTATTTACGGTTGATTGTATTTCTTGCTATTTAAACATCTCATAACGACAATTCATAAATAAAGCAGGCTAAAATTTCTCGTCCGTTTCGTACAACCAACCAATGTTATTTAGTATTAAAAGTTGGATCTGTTTAAAGAAAATTTTCCGCAAAAGTAGCAGAATTAAACAACTATACCCATAAAAACCAAAAGAAAAAATGGGTGTTTTACAACATATTTTGACACCCCTACTCTGCTCTTATTGCTGGGTATCGGCAAATTATGCTTGATTTTATTGTGAATTCAATTGCAAAATGTTCAACAAAATGACAGATGAATTGAAAGCTTAAGCTTAAATTTAGTTTTAAATTATTACGCTATTTTAGTTATTATTCACAAATTGTAATGCTAAATAAGACATTCTGATTAAATATCGTTTCACCTTACATCGAAACAACTGAGGGAATTATTTCGCCGGGGGCTATAAACAATGACTTCAGCATTAATTCAGGTTGAATTCATTAATTATTTCGAATTCTTTGATGCAATACTCCGTTAGGCTTTTTTAAATGCTTGTTAAAGAGCAATTTGTGCAACGCCGGACATTTGTCGCAATGCTTTGATAATAAAAACTTTGCGTCATCGCGACTCTGCGTTTAGACTTTTTTTAACGGATTATTCTTGATGCTGATGCAATTGTAAACTTAAGGGTACAATGCAAAAACTGAAACCATCCACTCCCATTTTCGAACGAAAGGGGAATTATTCTGTTGGATCAGACAACCAATTCCTAAAAGATTTAGTTCTTTCCCGGCTTACAATCAGCTCCTTGCCTCCATTTTTGGTTGGGATAGATATTTTCAGACGGGTTCCTCCATAAGTCACAATGTCGCTGATATGCTGTATATTAACGATTTCACTGCGATTGGTTCTAAAAAATAATTTCGGATTAATTTCTTCTTCCAGCTGATTAAGGGACTGATCAAGAGGATAACATCTTCCTCCGGAAGTAAGTAAAAAAGTGGATTTGTCCTCACTGTAAAAACACACAATATCTGCAGAATTAATCATTTTGAGACGCTCACCAACAGCGATCACAAACCTGTCACGGTATTTTTTCTCCTGATGCATCATTTTGGCAACAGAATCTATGGCCGAAAAGATATTTTCTTCTTTCCCCGCCGGGAAATGAAGTTGTGTGTATTTTTCCATGGCGGCAGATAAATCCTTCTCTTCTATCGGCTTAAGAAGATAATCCACACTGTTTACCTTAAAGGCTTTTAAGGCAAACTGATCAAATGCCGTTGTAAAAATAACCGGAAAAAGTATACTTACTTTCTCAAAGATCTCAAAACTGTTACCGTCCCCCAACTGAATATCAAATAAACCAAGGTCAGGAGCCGAATTGGCTTTTAGCCATCGAACAGCCGATTCGACAGATGAACAGACTGCTAGTATGACAATGGTGGCATCGTAAGTATAAAGCATTGCCTCCAGCTTTTCGGCAGCTAAGGGTTCATCTTCAACAATCAGGATCTTCATTCTTTTTATTTTATATCAATTTCAAATTAAACCAACAGAACTATTGAGAGTCTAACTTGTGTCTAACTATCGGCAAAAGACAAGCGTTATCGCCAAATTTCATTTAAAAATAGTTCACTATTTCCTGCATTAAATTTGCCTGTGGAAGCTTGTATTTCTTGATGTTTGGACATCTCATAACGAAAACTTAAGAAAAAAGCAGGCTAAAAATATAAGCATTTCTTGCTTCGTTTTTCTGATAAAATATTAGAATCCAATAGACCGTTAGATTTTTAGATATAAGATGAATCATATAATATTGAAAATCTGTATCTTAACACAAAAACCCGTTTGGGTTCAAATAACTGGATCAGAGGCTCTTATAAAAGTTTAACGAAGTATTGATAATTAAACATCAAAATGTATTGGGTATACAAAAATAGCAGAGTTAATCAGAATAAATTAAC
>JAQICC010000121.1 GCA_027858735.1 Salinivirgaceae bacterium | reverse complement strand
TCCGACAGCGACTAAGTCTCACATTCAAATTTGATGCTCAAATTTGGGTTCGGCTATGTCGGGGTAACCCGCATTTCAATTCATCATAACGGAATTTGATGAATAATGCGAGTTAAGTGTTGAAATTAGTTTTGTCAAATTTTACTAAAGTGCATTTATTTCAGTATAAGGGTTTATACCGTTGGAAAGCTAAAATACTCTGTTGGAAGCCTTTTTTTACTGTTGGAAAGGGTAAAGGTGTTGTTGGAAGGGTAACCCAAACTGTTGGAAGCCTTTATGAAGTGTTGGAAAGGATTTAGCAACTGTTGGAAGTCTTTTTATACTGTTGGAAGGTAAATTGCCACTCGGAAGGCTTTTCATAGGTTCAATTCAAATGCTCAAATTACTAATTACTAATTAATCTTTCCGAATACCCCACAAATCCGGCCAAATTTCCCAACATATCGTCCAAGTATCACATAAATTAGGAAATATTAACGGTAATAGGTAAGTTTATAAACATAATAAGCAAACCAAAACACTATTTAGCCGTTTTATTAAACGTTTAATAAAAATGATAATAAGAGAAGTTATAAGAAATATATACGGAACGGAGTGGCGTTTACAGACCAAAAATGAGGTAATATATGCACCTATTACCAATAGAATTGAGTTGTACATAATGCTGAAAAGCATAGCCCAAATAAACCTTAAGCTACTTATTACAAAGAGTTTTTAGGTCTATAATTTGTCTCACAATACATTCACCAGAAATCAATAAACATGTCGACAAAACAGATAGGATATTTAGCTCTTAGAAAAGAGACTAAGGATTCCGTATGTAAAAAAATGCAATAAAATTTAAGCATAATTTAGTAAATAAAGATAAGCTATGGGTAAATTCTCAGATAATATTCGTAAAAAATTATCAGGTAATTACATTGAACCTGAAAGAGTAATAGAGTTTGCATGTGGTAACTGTTTAGATATCTTCACTTTTACGTATCAAGATGTTTTTTTAAAGAGTACGGGTGATATCGAGTTTGTACCCGAGCCAGAATGTCCTCGTTGTGGAGCAATTGAAGAATTGGTTTTTAGTCATTCTGGGCAAGAAGAAATAGAATTGATGCTTACTATGGGTCAAATCAGAAAGGAATGATAAGAATTCTACTATTTGAATACGATAAATCAAGATTAGATGACATTCAATGGAAAATACATTTTGAAATATCATAACAGTTTCATAACTTGACCTTTGAATGATAACCCGAGTTAACCAATGTGTATATCACCTGCGAATAAAGACATTAAAACTGAGGCTACGAAGAAATTTCGTCTTGCAGATTTTTTTGATGCACATTGGGATAATTACATGCAAGCTCCAAAAGAATTTGTAAAACCAGAACAATTAAAAGCAGTAAATGCCATGCGAGTATGTCGAACAGCCGTTTTGGGTATTGATATGCATGCTTGTTCTAAATGCGGTGAAATTTCAAACATTTACCATAGTTGTAGAAATAGATTTTGCCCTACCTGTAGCTGGCAAGATACCATTAAGTGGGCAGAAAAGATTAAGGGCAAGATGCTGAATGTAAAGCATCGTCATATAGTTTGCACCATCCCACATAGTTTACATCCATTAATTAAAGCCAATCGCAATTTATTATTAAGTGCATTAATGCGAGCATCGGCAAAAACCTTTACCGATTATTTAGAAAACAAGTATAACGTTAAAGCCGGTGTCATACTAGTTTTACACACCTTTGGAGAAACTAAAGACTATCATGCTCATACTCACATGATCGTTTCATGGGGTGGAATATGTAAGAAAACCGGAAAGTTAAAAGAGATTAAAAAGGAGTTTGTTAATTATGAATTTATACAAAAAAAGTTTAGGATTAAATTTGAAGATGAATTGATAAACCTGTTTGATGCCAATGAATTAAAGCATGATTTTTATGACAGACAATCATTCATGCGTTTTATAAAAGAAATCAATAAGAATGATTGGCGTTTAAATTTAGAACCAGCAATGGATGTTCCGGAAAAAGTGATTCGTTACATCG
>JAQICC010000083.1 GCA_027858735.1 Salinivirgaceae bacterium | reverse complement strand
AGAAGTGAGAATTTTAATTCGTTTTGGTTAAACTGGGGATTATATTTAGAATATGGTTTTGACCTAATATCAATCAGGTAATTTATACCAAAGAATTTTAGTTCCTCAATAAAAGTCTCGATGCTTTTATTTCCGTGCCCTATAGAGTATAAACTTGAATTTTCCATATTACAAATATACGAATTTTACTATCATTTCGTTCGGTTCCTTTTATGAGCCATAACGCTGGTGGATACGAAGTGCAAACTTAGTTACTGCGAACTTTACTGATTGCACAAAGCTGTTAAAAATCCAGTCTCCCGAGTACTCAGCTATTTTTCAAGGGGTTTTCATTTTAGTGTATATTATACAATTCCCACATTTAGAGTTAGTTAATTAGACATTTGTTAGAATTAAATATGGCGGCATTTAATTAAATTATTTAATAAGGTAATAAGGTTTGTTTTCCTGTGTTAGCCTTTCTATTAAGGTTGAAAATAAAAATAAGGTTATATTAAGAATAGATAAGCCTTATTTTCAATACGTTAACCTTAGTGGAAAATTAATTTATGTGATTTTACCTTATTGCCTTATTTGTCATTAATATAAAAGCTATTAAAAATATTCACGAGGCACCGCCATTTTCTAAAAGTGTAAATATAGTAATATATTATTCATATACAGATACATAAAGTTCCATTATGTAAAATAAATATAGCCTGAAAAATCGCTGAGTACAAGGGATTGCGAAATTTATTGGAAATTCGCATTTCCTTGTACGTTTTTGTAAATATAATTATAAACTGAATTTAAAAGAACCCGAAACAACTTAATTATGTAATGAAGATATGCTGCCATGAAAAACTTTTAACAGCGCTGAGTCCAAACAACTTGACACTTTGCAGTTAACTAACTGGTTTGCATTTTGTTATACCGCATTATTGGTGGAAGTGCTCCCTTTATACAGTTTCTTTTTTGGAAGGTTTTCTAGTCTTTTTTGATTTATGAGAACGTATAAACTCACTAATCATTTTTTCCTCTTCCTTTGTAATCTTATCTTTTTGATTACCAATGGAATCAACTTCCAATTCTATTTTTCTATTTCTCATAACATTAAATATTTGAAAAGTATCTACTTATTAGTATTCTTGCTGCACCTGTATCAATTATCATCAAGCGACCTCCTACGTGAAATGCTCCCAAGCTTTCTTCATAATGTTTTACCAATTGAGTCTTTGAAATAAATGCTACATTTCCTTCATGGCCGCGTTGGAATGATAATTTACAAGCGTATGCAACTAAATTACCGGGAACACCTGAATACATTATATCTTTTCCTTTGTTGAATGGTGCGCTTTCAACAAGATGCATGTATACATGGTCAGATTTAATCTCAAGACTTATTAATCCTTGAAAATGGATTGATTATTAACAATTGTAAGTTTATAAACATCCCTTTCAGGATATTTTAATTCCTGCTTCCAATCAAATAGCCAACCTTTCTTCTTAATAATGTTTTTTAAATCTGCTTTTGTAATTAAAGATACATCGGTATTAAAACTATCGCCTGTAACAACATTCTTAATTGAATTTGTCAACTCATCAATTTCGATATCTATGCCGTGTTCCTCTTGTTTTTTCATGCTGTAAAAATACAAAAAATACTGCTCAAATACTATTAAATAAAGGCTCTATCTCTCTCCTGTCATTTCCACCAACGATTGTGGATACGCCGTGCAAATTTAGTAGCTACTAACCTTACCACTTGTTCTAAGCTGTTTAAACTACCTGTCCGAGCCATTGCGCATTTTATTAAACGTATGTTTTTGTAAATATAATTATAAACTGCTTTTGAAAGTACCCTAAACAACTTATTTGTGCACAAAAGTTATGTTGCCATGGAAAGGTTTAAACAGCGACCTGTCCAGATACGCGAACCGCCGAAAGCAACTAACTGGCTTGCATTGCCGTTGTATGCGATGTTGTGCTTAGTTGCTAAATCAGTGTTTTTATTATGTCCTCCACATCTGATTGATTCAGGTTAAACCATTCCCCTCTTATATTTTTAGTTTTAAAACTCTCATGTAAAGCTTTCTCTATGCTTAAAACAATGAGTCTACTTGGAAATTTTTTTGATGCTATTAATTCAATTGTTGGCTTTTCACTTTGCAACGTACGCTCCCTATAATTTGGATTATTTGAAATACCAATCTTGTAATAATTATTAGTTGTATCATGCATTAAATATACGTAGCATTCTTCTTTTTCAATATCATTAGCAAAATCTATTGTTGGTTCATATTCCTTTATATTTATAACTTCATTTAAAAAAGATTGTGCAAGATTCATAACCATCGGAGGTGCATTTTCTATTTTAAAAAATGGTTTGGAATTTTCATTACTATTGAATTTCCCTCTAACTTCATTTCTAGAACTAAACACAATTCTCCATTCTAAAATCATGTTAGTTGATAGTTTTTTAATATTCTCATTTGTTAGTGGAATTTTTACTTCATGAAGTTTATTTATACCAAAGTCTTGTATATTAGAATGATAAAAAGAACTTTCAGTAATCAATAAACTTAAAACATCTTCATCTTCAAATAAAAATTCAATCTTATCATTTATTTTACAATCAAAATCTTTTACTGGAAATCTTAGAACTAAATATTCTTTACTATTTAAATAGTTTATACTTAAAAACAATCTTTCAGAATTAGCCCCCCATAAAATGATAAAGCCAGCCAAATCATACTTGTCTGTTAACCTTCCTCCAACGAAATTCCATGTTAAATTGTTTGATTTATTAAACCCATTATATTGAATTGAAACATCATTCAATTGGGCTAAATTACTATCAATAAAATAAAACGATTCAGAGTTTATTTCATCAAGTGTCTTAAAATGAATTTTATCTGTTATTTGATTAAGCATTCCATTTGATTCCGCAATCATCTTTTTTTCATGTTGCTTATGTTCACTTAAATATTGAACACGACAAATTAAATCATTCATTTTACAAAAAGCACCATCTTTGATATACCAATTAATAACCCACGCCGTACTTATTCTATTTTTCATTTTATTATTTTCTTTAATAATCGAATCTTTACTAGTTGAAACTGTTTCAGTATGAATTTGCTTTTGTTGAGTTTTATTATCTTTCTTTTTTAATAAAACCAATTTAAATTCAGATGGATAACCATATTTATTAACCCCAGAAGTTCCCTTTTTGAGATAAAGTTCATAGAAGTAAAAAATATTGACGATAGGAATTATAAACCACACGAAGCCATTAATACCCCATTTGTTTAAATCATGATATCGCTTTGCACATTGAAATAAATAACATACAAATAACGCAGAAATAATTATATTAAATCCTACTGAATTATGGTCAAAAGCCAATAATGTAATTACTCCAAAAAAGAATAAAATTAAAGTTAGAACAAGAAGTTCAATTCTATTAATTCTCCCTTGAAGTTTTAAATATTTCATCATATTGGTGAGGTTCTTTTCAATTAAGCACAACGTTGGCGCTAGACGTAGTTGCGCTTTTTATTTATAATTGTTGGTTTAAATTTACGCATAAGTTTATTTGAAAGCAAAAACCCGCAAACCCTTGGCGCAATTACGTTTAAGCGCGGGTTAGCAAACGTATGTTATTAATATTGCTTATAAAAATATATTTTAGTTTCATCAATATCGTTTAGAGGAAAATTATTAGAAAAAAATCTATCTATTGTTGTATTCCCTAAATTATATTTATACTCTATTGCATAATATTTGTAATTCAGGTTCTGAAGTGACTCACTAAAGAATGTGCTAAATAATAGAATTCTATTAAACTTTATTTCTGGTTTTAAATCTGTTAATATGTCTTTTAATGATTTATAGAAAATGGAGAGACCAATCTTTTCGTTAAATAATAAATTCGTAATGTTAATTAATAAAACACAATTAGCGTTAGCATAGGATTTAGAATTCTTCTCCAAAATTCTATCAACAATCTTTTTTGCTGGATTCTTTTTATTTGAGGTTTTATCATATTTTAAAGTTGATAACTCAGCATGGAAAAATGCATTGTCATTGAAAATAACAAAATCAGGTTCTGCTTTTTTAACTATACCTCTTCTTATTGTCAAACCATTATGGTCTGCTTTATCCATGAGTTTAAATTGAAGAATTATTTCAAAATATTCTCCCCAGAAGTTCAGATTTGTAGTATTTGTAATCCGTTTTAAATAGTAATCAAATGATGACTTATCATTTTTCTGTATTGAAAGCATAGCCACTGCAAAATCCATAAGAAAAAATTCAATATTTTTCTTAATTGATTCATCTTCAATCTGCTCATACAATTGGAATTCATGTCCAAGTGGATGATTAACATTTGTTAAATCAATTCCAATTTTACCAAATGCTTTGTGCAGAGTGTCTCTCATATGTTTGCTAACGATTGTGGATACGCAGTGCAAGCTCAGTAACTACTGACTCTGCCACTTATTCTTAGCGTTTAAACTACCAGTCCGAGCCGTTGCGCGTTTTGTTTAATGTACGTTACCGTAAATATAATTAAAGTACTGAGTTTAAAAGAACCCGAAACAACTTAATTATATACTGAAGTTATGTTGCCATGAAAAACTTTTAACAGCGCTGAGTCCAAACAGCTTGATACATTACAGTTAACTAACTGGTTTGCATTTTGTTATACCACATTGTTAGCACCATTTATTGTATTTTTGTCCATGTTTTAAATTGGATATTTTCTAACTGAACAGCTTTCTCTTTAAGAAGAAAATATACATGCATAGTTTTATTACTCACATTTTGATAATATTCGGCAATTCCATCCCTAAAAACAGACCATCGGTATTCTATAAATTGTAACTCAACTAAAATAGGGGAGATATTATTTGGTTCAGTCAAAGAGGGATCACTTTTAATTGATTCATTACATGTTTTCTCCAATTTCGAGATAAGCTTTTCCGCAAGTGTTTTAGAAGTTGATGATTTGTCTGCATTTGAATAGTATTCATTGTAGACCTGACTAAAACGTTGATAAAATAATCTCTCATTTTTATTCTCTGTGTGCGCAGTCTTTGTTGGTAAAGATTTTATATACCTATCAAGAATTTTAAAACTAGAATTCCATTGCTCTCCTAGAATTTTTGCATAATCAAAGAACTCGGAATATTTTTCTTTTGCAGTTATCTCAATATTAGTCAATTTCTGGATGTGGGATATAATGTCCAGAAGACTCAGGGCGTTAGTAACTTTATTCCCTTTGTGATTAATAACGATCAAATCTACTAGTTCTCTTAGATTTAATTCTTTTAAACGATTTATTAGATAAGGTTCATGAACAAATGAAATGGGCATTATATTCTCTTGGGCTTTAAGTTCTTTTGCAAATTTTTGATACAATTTAGTCTGTGTTGTGATTGTTTCTTCGGTTAGTTTGATCCACTCAACAAGCACAGTTTTATAGCTTTTTAAAACTTGCAATCTGTCAATTTTTTTTCCTCTCCATTGTATATAAACACCTAAGCTAAATACTGAAATAGTAATTATCGTTGATATTAAGATACCTGCTAATTCAGGTCGTAAACCAAAAATTAATCTCTCCGCATTTTCTGGGCATATTATTTCTATTTTGTTAGAAAGATGAAGCAATGAATCACTAATTGCTTTTAACCCAATTGTATCGTGTAGATATATCATAGTGTCATTCATGGTGAATTAATTGGTGCTAACGCGTGCATACACGCAGTGCAAGCTTGATTAATACTGACTTTGCAGCCTATTGAAGCTGTTAAAATTTCAGTCCAACCGTTGCGAACTTTGTTTTATGCACTTTGACGTAAATATAATAAAACAACCGAACATAAAAGTGCCCGAAACAATTAATTTATGTTACAAAGTTATGTTGCCACGAAGAGCTTTTAACAGCGGCGTGTCCAGATACGTGAACCGCCGAAAGCCGCTAATAGGCTTGCATTGCCGTTGTAATGCGATGTTGGGCGCTGTATTTATAAACATTGACTTTCGTTTCTAAGATTGTTTTAATTTCAAATGGTTTAAAATGCAACCTCTCAAGTAATTTCTTGGAGGCGATATTTTCGTCTTCAAATAGTCCAAATATCTCGTTTAATTTCAAATTACTAATTCCGTATTCGAGTATTTGTCCGAGCAATTCCGATGCATAACCTTTATTCCATAAATCTTTTTTAAGATGACATCCTAATTGTGTCATGCGTGTAGAAGCAAATTGGTTTAAATTAACCGTACCAATAAATTCATTTTTATTTTTAGTAGTTACTGTCCAAAATCCAATTAAGTCCTTATTTGATAAAATTCTTGCTTTTAAAAAGTTTTGATAGAATTCAGTAGATTTTCCCTGAAATGGTTTGACATATTTAAAGGAATCCAATTCTTGGTACATTTCAATAATTTTAGGAATATCAGATTCTTCTATGGGTTTTATTATTGTTCGTTTTGAGTGTAATATCATGACTATTATTAAATCTACTGTTTTAAAATTCAATTGGCTACTCAACAATCTATTTTGTTTTTTTTACTGTGAAGTTAGTTTAACTGTTCACCCTTATAGCGCCCAACACTTGTATATACGAATGTTTACTCTTTGTATTGCGTATATATCTTTTATCACTTATTTTTTTAAGTAATTACAGCTCAGTAATAAAAACGTTTTTAAGTGCTTATAAGCAATTAAAAAACGGTTTTATTTTTTTAATATAGCAAGTGTAAATAGAATTATTGTAAAAAACAAACGGATGTAGGTATAGTCGTATTGTTCGCTTGGCGGTTTTAACCCAAAGCCATATGAGATATCTAATTTCCAATTCGACTAAGTAAACCAATACAATTCACGATGTTCTGAATTGTAAGATTTTCATAAATCGTCTGGCCTGCCGGTGCAGGCAGTGATTCCTCAAATATAGCCATTAGAAAAGTATTCGCAACATTTCATTTTTGGTATTACTACTAATTTAGTAAAAAAACTTATAAAAAGTCCATTTCCATTCAAGCGATATAGTCTACAGTTCCATATTGACTGTGGACAGAGAACAGAGAACAGAGAACTGCTGACCTGAATATCTAAAAATGTACACATTATGAAATCACCCATTAAATTGGCAGTAGAACCATTCTTTTAATGAATATTTCTTGATGCATCCACGTGCACATTGACCTATCAACACCTGCTCCGATTTTATCGGAGCAGGTGTTGATAAAAGAGATTATGTTAGTATGGGCTGGTATTAGTTTGTATTGTTATTCAATTACCTGAAAATTTGTTTATAAACATTAGCCAGAGCCTGAAAAAATTCCATTTTCGTTACCGAAGCAAGTTCGGCGTAAGCTGTTACGCTTGCAAGTAAGGTGCTCATTTGCAAATGTTAAGCTTCGTTTTTTGCTGGCTCGCACGAATGCTTGCTGATGGCTGGCTCGAAAATGAAAACTCTGGTTCGGTCTCTTTAAAAACGTTGAGTTTATGAACGCACTGCTAGTATGGCAAGATGCTTTGAATCGGCTTTAAGAAAAGCGTTAAAGTTTTCTAACCATCACAATTTATACCACTGCCTTACAATTTTCCAAACCTCCTTTTTTCGAAATAATTCATCAATTTTCGTAGCGAGTTGTGCAATAAAGTAGCATATAAAACTGCCGACATTAGCCAAATGGCAATAGTGTTAAACCATAAGGTTTCAATATAGAAATTCCCTATACGTTTTAGCGGGGCATAAAAATGAGCGCGCCCAATTTTCGATTTTGCCTTCATATATATGGGGTCTTTTTTGCGAATAAACCCAAGCTTATTAACTATTATTTGTTTGCTAGCTCGTTTGTTTTTCACCCACTCTTCTAATGAAGTATTAAAGGTTTTCTTTTTTAAGGTTAATAGGGCATCAGATCCCATTAGTTCTGTTAAATTTTGGTATGTACTATCGCGTTCCGAAAATGCAAGTTGCCTATGAATGCTTATGGTTTTACTAATCGAATCTAAATGCGATTGAACATCCCTGCGTGTTTGTTCATTTAGTTTTTCTACTGTTAGCAAAGAGCTGTATTCCCCAATGTTGAAATCAACCTTATTTTCTAGTTTCTCAATTTCGAGTGCAAGTAATTCAAGTTCAGAATAGGTATTCGTGTTAATGTTGTTTTGTGCAATTTTAAAATGAGTTTCATCAATTTTTGATTGTATGGACGGAATTAAATAGCTCAATGTGTAATTTAAATTTGAAATCTTTTTGTTGCTTTTATATATGTGTTTAGAATAAGGATTATTTACAAACTCATTTACAGCAAGTGCTTCAAAAGCCCAACGGGAGGCCATTAAATCGCCCACAATCGGAACTTTTTCGCTCGAAGAAATGCTTCTATTTAAGGTGTCAAAGGGCACAATTACGCCACTTAATAGTATTTGAGGTACCAAAAAAAATGGAATAAGAATATAAATATTCACTACTGAGTTCATTCCTGATGATAGGTTTAAGCCAACCATGTTTGCGAAACATGAAGTTGAAAATAAAACAAGCCAATAACTAATAGTTAAGTGATGAATACCTAAGGTTAGATTTCCTACCAAAACATATAACAAGGTTTGCAAAGCTGATAATCCAAAAAGGAAAAGAATTTTTGAGTTGAGGTAGCTTAACCGGCTTAAAGTTAAAAAGGCTTCGCGTTTAAGTATTTTTCGGTCTTTAATAATCTCCTCGGCACTAACCATCATGCCTACAAATAAGGCCACAACAACGCTCATAAACATATAGGCAATCAGGTTTTTATTATCGCCAAACATGTAGGGTTTTTCAGAACTATAACGGGTTAAAAAAGCTAATATTAAAGCCAAAATAGGTGCTTCAAGCAGGTTTAAAAGTATATATTGCCTATTGGTTAGCTTAATAAATATATTTCGAAGGCTAAAAATGTTAAATTGCTTTATCAAACTAGGTACTTTAAAGTTATTTTCAGGCAACTCGCATTTTTTTATCTCTGTTGTAAGTTCTGGCTGAATCTTTTTCGTAAAAAGTTTATACCAATCGGTGGGCATTGAAATTCGTTGGCTCGTTACCTGGCCGTGTTTATTTATGGTTTTTGCCTCGGTTATTTGAAATAACTGTTCGGGATTTACGTATCCGCAACTTAGGCATTCACTTTCGGTTGGATTAATATGTTTTCGCTCCGATTTAAAATAAGTAATAGAGTCAATCGGGTTGCCATAATAAATGGGGTAGCCCCCTTTGTCTAAAATCATCAACTTATCAAATAGTTTAAAAATATTTGATGATGGCTGATGAATATTAATCATAACCAATTTTCCCTTTATGGTTTGCTCTTTTAATAGGAGTATAACCATTTCTGAATCCATCGATGATAATCCAGATGTAGGTTCGTCGGCAAAGAGAATTGCGGGCTCTCTAATTAATTCTAATGCAATATTCAATCTTTTACGTTGGCCGCCACTTATTACTTTATTTAGTGGGTTCCCAACAACCAAGTCGCGAATACTCATTAAATCAACGTCGTGTAAAACCTTTAATATAATTCGTGTTAATTTAAATTTTGAATAGCTGCTAAAGCACAAGCGAGCATTGAAATATAAGTTTTGAAATACCGTGAGTTCATCAATTAGTAAGTCGTCTTGCGGAATATATCCAATGGTGCTTTTTAATGCTTCTTTTTCGGTTTGTAGGTTGTGTCCGTTAATATAAATGTTTCCTTGTTCAAGATCAAGCGATCCGTTTAAGAGATTTAATAAGGTAGATTTGCCAGCTCCGCTACCACCCATTATGCCAATTAATTCACCCGATTCAGCATTAAAGCTTATGGGTTGTATTCCATTTTCGCTATTTTTGAATTTAAATGCAATGTTATCTGCAGTAAACTCAAGCTTAATGTTTTGGTGAGCATAAAGCAATTCTGCAGCAATATCGGCATAATATACAGGCGCGTTTTTTTGGCTCTTTATTATACTGCCATGGGTTATAATAAATGAATGATTTGGGTAAATGTAATGACCGTTTAAATAAATGTCGTCGATACCATTATAGGTTCCAATTAATAAATCAACACTTTTTAAGTGTAAGATTTGAATGGTGCCATTAAGCCTCTGTCGAATTATGAATTTTGATTTTGCGTGAATTTCATTTGCATTTTTTGCAATAGTTAAAATATTGCTTTTGTTAAATTTTTCTGAATCAGTTTTTAGAATAAAACTTGTAATGCTTTGGAATTCGTTATTGGTTAAATTAAAAGCATTTTTAATTATGTAGTAATATTCATATTCTTGTTTTTTATCCTCTTCATTAAGCGTAAGTTCTCTGTTAATCTCTTCAATAAATTCAATAAACTTTATGAAAATTATTAGTTTATCTTTTTGTTGCAGCCCACCACCAATTTTACTACATATTTTTTCAATTTTTTCAAGGGTTTGTGAAGTTGCCCAATCTGAATCATCTTCGTTCATATCGTGAAATAGAAAAAGCTCATCGTATAATAACAAGTATTCTTCAAGTTCTTGACCGCTCAAATATTGTTTTAAATAGGTTTCAATAATTAAGCGGGTGTGTTTTGAAACTTGCCTGTGGCGCGATGCTGCAATAATGGCAAACAACTGAACTAATGCTATAAGAATGGGTTCGGACATATCTTTTCTTTATCACCAAGTTGTACACGGGTGTTTAAGCGGAAAGGTACTAAATTTTGATTACAACTACGTCTCCATATTTCCTCTAATTTGTTCCAGGTTGTTTTTTAATTCGCTTGATTTTTTAGCTGATAACCCCTGATTTTATTCAGTTTGAATGCTTTGGTAAAAAGGGATATTTTTTTTCTAAAGCATGACTTGATACTAGAAACTTATTAATTTATGACATTCTTGTGAAATAGCAGAAAAATTTGTCATGTTGTTTGTAACAAATTAATAGTTGATTGTGGTAAAAAGTTTTTTACTTTGATTGAAGTTTCTTTTTTAGTAAAAAAAGTGCAACACTTCTAATGTACTGAAATACAAAATAATGAGATAAAGGAAGCCTTACTAAAAGGCATTTAAATACCAGTTGAGTGTTTTTGAGAGGTTTGAAAAAATTAGAAATACTAATGAGCATAGTATTTTTATAGCGAATTTTAATTAAATGAATTGTAATGGATAGAAAAATTAGCTTTTTAGTGAAGATTGGTTTTGTAGCTTGTTTAAGCATAGTGCTTTCTGCAACACAACTTTTTTCTCAGATTTTTATTGAGGCTGAAGATTATAGTAATATGAACGGCGTTGATACAGAAGATTGCTCCGATGTTGGGGGGGGTATTAATGTTGGCTGGATTGATGATGGCGATTGGTTAGAATATGTTATTGATATTCCAATATCGGGAACTTTTTACGTAAATTTTCGCGTAGCGGGTGAAGGGGATGGAGAAATTCAGGTTGAAGTTGATGGTAATTCGGCATCATTAATTGACATTAGTGCCACAGGTGCATGGCAAAAATGGGAAACCGTTACTTCGGAGACTTTTTTTAGTATGGATAAAGGAGAACACACTATTAGATTTGTTGTTAATGCAGGTGGTTTTAATTTGAACTGGTTTAAAATATTTTTAAAGGCTTCTGAAGATTTGGATAAGCCAACTGCACCTATAATAAATGAAAGTTCGGTGGGACTTCATAATGCTTTTTTGTCTTGGTTTTCATCGACAGATACTACAAGTGCAGTAACCGGCTATCATGTTTTGCAAGATGGTGAATTATTAAAGCAATCAATTGATACATTTGTGAATTTAACCAATTTGCCTGCAAATGAGTTGCTAAATTTAGCTGTTATTGCCACCGATTTAGCCGGTAATATATCTGAACAAGTAACATCAACATTACATACCGATACCTTACCTTGGGATTTGCTATGGGCTGATGAGTTTGATTATGAAGGTAAGCCCAACCCAGACAATTGGTATTACGAAACCGGTGGAGGCGGCTGGGGTAATGGTGAATATCAATATTATACCGATGGTGCTAACGCCGAAGTTACTGGAGGAGAATTAATTATAGAGGCTCGCAAAGAGAGTTTTGGAGGTAATGATTTTACATCGACACGCTTAAATTCATCACAACCAAATGATTTTCTTTATGGTAGGATAGAAATTAAGGCAAAATTGCCAAATACTCAAGGTTCGTGGCCTGCAATATGGACATTGCCTACAGATTGGGTTTATGGAGGATGGCCAGATTGCGGGGAGATTGATATTATGGAACATTCAATATTGACAGGTTATGGAAACGTTTTTGGAACTGTTCATACCGGAGCATATAATCATATTGATGGAACACAACAAAGTGGGGGAGTTACCTTTAGTGATGTAACGGATACTTACCATACTTATGCAATTGAATGGTATCCAGACCATATGGAATGGTATTACGATGAAATTAATGTATTTTCTTTTGAGAATGAATATAAAACAACCCAAGAGTGGCCTTACGATATACCACATCACTTGCTTTTGAATGTTGCAATTGGTGGTGGTTTAGGTGGTCCGGTAAATTATGATGGAGAATGGCCGCAGCAAATGATAGTTGATTATGTTCGTGTTTATGATTTTAAATTAGGAGAAAACGATACATCAGCTCCCGAGGCTCCAGCAAGTCTAATTGTAAATGCAACCGAAAACAGAGCGAACTTGTCATGGAATATGTCAAAAGATAACTTCGCTATAAAGCAATATTATATTTACTTAAATGATGAATTGGTTGATTCTGTATCAGCAACCAAGATTAAGATATCGAACCTTATTTCCGAAACTTCCTATACTGTAGGAGTTCAAGCAGTTGATTTTGCCGGTAATAAATCAGAAATAGCAACCAGTACTTTTGTAACAGAGGCTGTTAGTGTAAATTCTACATTGGTTAATTCATTATTATATTACCCTAATCCATTAAGGGGTAATTCTTTAACGGTTGAACTATCGGTTGAATTAAACGATGTTGGTATTTTAATTATGAGTATGGATGGAAAGATACTATTGAACAAAAGGGTGCAGAATCAAAGTGGAAAATTTGAGGTGTCTGATATTAGTTTAACAAAAGGGGTATATCTTTTATCTGTTAAAACAGAGAAAGAAACAATTACAAAAACTTTAGTAATACAATAGGTAATTATTTGAATAATAAGTTTAATTAGATGTACAGCCAGCTTTACTTTTTATAAAGAAAAAGCTGGCTGCATTTATGTTGGATTGTTTGTTTTATCGCTTTTCTTTGATGTAATTTAATAATCCAATTTTGGTTTTATTATTGTCAATACCCAACTCTTCATTAATTTAGGGAGAACCATTCTATCTTTTAACGATCCAAATTTTGCGTGTTATTTTTCATGGTGTATCAATTATTATGGCTTTGATTTAAAATAATGTGATTCTGCCATACCGTCTAGGCAATAAAGCAATAAAAATTTATCAAATAGAAAGGCTGTAGTTTATTATAGCGATGATAAAATTAAAAGGCTTGTTGACCTTGAATATCAACCAGCCTGCCGGTAGACAAGGTAGATCGGGGTGGTTACTAAGCGAAGTCGAAGTATAACCCCGAGAATAAAGAGCTAATTAAAAAACCGTCGCAAGTGCTTAGTACCCAAATTGAGCGATTCGCTATCGCAAATCTGCTCAATCGACTGAGGTCTTGTAAGGTTTTCATACTTTTCGTTTCACTAAAAAAAGACTCACGCCTGCCTGCTGCAGACAGGTAGCTACGGCTATGCTTACTTTTTTTAGTTTTTCAAAAAATCAAAAATAATGTCGACTTACCCGAAATCTCATGCATGACTTGACACTCGAGCTAATTGAAACTATAATTATTTGTTAATCTGATTGTTAGATTTATTTCAGCCACAATTGTTTATGTCAGAGCGATTGTTATTTAAGATATTCACTCACATAGTCAAAAACTAATTTATTTCAAGTGTTGCTTCTATGGTATCTATTTATTAATTTCCCGTGTAATTCAGTATGCCACTACTAAACAAATCTGATTGTATAACATTTTGGTTATCGTTCTTAGGTTGAAAATTAATTGATGTTTAGAATTCTTTATTCGCTAAAGAATTGTTGGAAAATTATGTAGAAATGGTAAAAGTAAATTTAGTTTTGGTACTTACGGTTCTAGGAGCTGTTATTTATAGTGGCGGATTGCATTCTCAAGTAATACTTGATGCTGATGGAGAAGGCGAAACTTATGAATTAATTAATTCCGTGTTAGCTCCTAATGGTGATGTTGTAGAGGTTCCAGATTGTGCACATCCTGATTTTGGTAGACACATTGATGAGGTTTACGACTCAATATTGGAGGCATTTGTTTTTAGATTGCATATGCACGTTACACCTGATAATGATCGATGTATAAATTTCGATCGTCAACGAAATGAAATTAAAACCTATGATCAGTCTCCAGATAGTTTGCTTGGAGTGATTGGTGAAGCATTTGAATATAAATGGAAATTTAAAATAGATTCAAATTTCCAGTCGTCGAGTAGTTTTACCCATTTGCACCAGTTAAAGGCCGTTGGAGGACCTGAAGATGGTATGCCTCTTATCACACTTACTACTCGAAAAGGAAGCCCCGACAATCTAGAATTAAGGTACGCTGCAGCAACAAGTCAAAGTACAATTAAAAAAGTTGGTTTATATCCATTTAAAGGGACATGGCTTGAAGCTACGGAGCTTGTAAATTATGGGGAACAAGGAACATATTCAATAAAAATTGTTAAAATTGATACTGAAGAGGTGTTGTTTGATTATAGCAATAGCTCAATAAGAATGTGGAAAACAGATACTCGATTTATACGACCAAAGTGGGGTATCTACAGAAGTTTAAATAATACAGGCAGTTTACGCGATGAGATGCTGTATTTTGCAAATTTTGGCATTAAAGAAACAGCAGCCGTAATAGTGGAAGATACAATTAGTCCAACCGTAGCTTTATCGACATTAGCGCCAGAGCCTATTATTGATTCATTTGATATTACAATTGCATTTAGTGAACCAGTTAATGGGTTCGGAGAAAATGATTTAACAGTTACAAATGGAGCTGTGGTATTGGGTTCACTAACAACTAGTGATGGTTCGATTTTCATGGCCACCATTGTTCCGGCTGCAACAGGTAATGTTATTTTAAGTGTTAATGAAGGTGTTGCTGTGGATGAAGCAGGGAATAATAATGAAGCTGCTGATGAGTTGATTGTAGCTGCTGTTCTTGCAAGCAATATTGATGGTTTTAGTTTTGATGACTATAAAATCTATCCTAATCCTGTTGTAGGGATATTGAATGTTGTAACTCATGATACTATCCAAACAACAAAGATGACATTATTCGATCAGGTAGGAAGAACAGTTTTTTACAATACATTCACAACTAATGAATTTAGCCTTGCTATGAATGATTATAAAAAAGGAATATATATCGTTCGCTTACAATTGCTTCAGAAATTATCGTACAGCAAAATTGTTATTGAATAGGATTAAATAAACTATTTTGTTGCTTTAAAATTTCAATCTGAGAAACTAATTATTTTATTCACAGCAGCTTGTTGCATATAATTAGCTGTTTCTCCATTTTGACAGCTTGTTAGTTTACTTTTTTAAATAAGATAGATTTTATTAGAGACTCAAAAGTTATAAACAGTTTTACATTTATCCTTTCAAGTACCATGTAATTTCATATTTTTGCATCGATAAAAGAAAACAGATTTATAATGGAAATAACAGGAAAAATAATTGAGATATTGCCTGCGCAAACAGGTAGCTCATCACGAGGAGAATGGAAACGTCAAGATTTTATTATTGAAACTCAAGACCAATACCCGAAAAAAGTGTGTGTTGAGAACTTTAATGATAAAGTTGATCTTGGAATGTTTTCAGTTGGTGCAACAGTTACAGTATCAATAAATATTGAAAGTCGTGAATATAATGGCAAATGGTATACAGGCGTAAAAGCTTGGAAAGCATCTGTTGGTGGTTCAACCTCAGGTTCAGGTAGCACCGAATCGGCAAATAATGCAACTCCACCCCCTGTAGGAGACGTACCTCCTCCGAGCGAAGAGGTGGGTAGCGATGATTTGCCTTTTTAACGGTAAATAATTTATATAAAAAAAGACATAAAAGTTTTTGCAAAAGTAAATCAATTTAATACTTTTGTGAACCTTAAAATTGAGGAAGCGTTCTAAACAAATAATTACATTAGTAATTAAGCACAGAACTTCAGGAGAAGTGGGAGAGTGGCTTAATCCACCAGTTTGCTAAACTGACGTACGGTAAACACTGTACCGGGGGTTCGAATCCCCCCTTCTCCGCAAAGCATACTGATTATCAATTAATTAGATATGCAAGGGACTAAAAAAGGGACTAATTCAATTGAGTTAGTCCCTTTTTTTATGCTTTTATTTAATGCCGTCCGCTCTGCTTTTAATTCAATTCTAAGATTATTATTTATTGAGTTCCTTAGTTTCTCTTTTTTCTCGTCTTGCAATTTGCCAAATTTACCCAAACAAAACATATTTAACCTGAAATCATTTTTGACTTTTGGTTAGGGTTCCGATTCATTTGCTAATTTGCGTAATAATCTGCTTTGCTCTTCCATAAGTTTAATGCGGACATTGATTTTGAAGTACCACAAAAAAACATCACGTAACAGAATAAATACAAATACTCCTAGACTTATTCCTAAAACAATTGCTATAATACTAAATTTATTTTCCATATTCTTTTGATAAAATTAGATTTTCAATTTATTTAATCCTTTTACCTTTACCAATTATGAAATATAGTAACGCCCCTAGAAATGGTAAAAATAAAATAAGCAACACCCATATTAATTTATCATTACCATTAAAGTTATTAGATAACACACTAATTAAAGCAAGCAAAGGGAGAAGAATAATAAATATTAAAACAATTCCTATTACAATAAGTTCTTGACCTCCTATAAATCCTAAAAATGGTAACATAAAAACAACTTTTAAATGACTAACTATTGCAAACATAACCTAAACCCTTAATTATGAGTATAGTTCTGTGGTATTTTTATTTAACATTTTCTAAAATCAAACCTTAGTTTTTTTACCACCCCTCCCCTACAAGCTCTAATTACCATCAATTGTGCTCGCTTTAACTCTATTAATAATTTATGACAATCTGCTAATTTCATTCCGATAACAGCTGCCACATAACTATCATTTAAATTTTTCACACGCTTTTTATTGTAGGCTTTAAGATACTCTTTCCTTTTTGTATTTTTTTTCCATAGTTTTATATTCCGCCGTTAATACCTATTAAATTGTTTGTTAATAAAAGTATATTTCAATTAAAAATAAGTAAAACATATTTGATAATAATTTTATAAGGTGTTTTCTGTGAGAAGAAGTAAGCAGCAGCCAGTCTTTAATCTTTAATCAACAGTCAGCACATTACTCAATACCGAATACTGAAAAATGCATATAATTTAATACTAACCCACAAAAATGGTAGTAAAACCTTCAAAAATTCAAAAACAATGTCGACTTACCCGAAATCTCATGCATGACTTGACACCAGAACCATATGTAAGAGTACAAATCAAAATACACCCAAGGCTTCTTCTTTTGTTACATAAACCTCAAAAATTGTAATAAAGCCCGAAACTTCAAATACTTCTAATATTCCCTCTTGTAGGTTACATAAAACAAATTTGCCATTAAGTTTTTTCAATGCTTTTAGCGCCACCAAAAACACCCGTAAACCAGAACTACTTACATAATCAAGAGCAGAGCAATCAACTAACAAAGAACGTTTACCAGCATCAATAAGTTTATTAAACTCCGATTCCAATTCGGCAAAATTTGTTGTATTTAATCTTCCCTTAATTTCTATTATCGTACAGCTTTCGTGTTTTTTAGTAGTAATTTCCATTCTATCTAAATATTTTTTGTTAAAATTAGTACGTTTTTGTTATCAATACGCTTGTAATCAACAGAGTCCATAATTGAATTTATTAAATGAATGCCCAAACCTCCTACTTTTCTATCATCAACCGAAGCCTCAATATCTGGTTGCGTTTTTGCCTCTAAAAAATTAAAGGTTTTTCCATCATCAACAACTTTAATTTCAATGTAATTGCCTTCATTACAAAACTCAAGAGTTATTAAATGGTTATTTTCATCAGGGTAGGCATATTTCATAATATTCGAAACCACCTCTTCAACCACCAAATTTAATTGATTCTTTAACTTTTTAGACATACCCCACTCTATAGCCAAATCATCTAGGATATTAACAATATTTCTAATCTCCGATAATTGATTTGCAATTATGCATTTACATGTATCCGTAGAGTGGTTTACAATCATTATTCTAGTATTTCTTTATAAGTATATACTCAAAAAATCTGCCAATTATCATTTTATTACGGCATAAAAACTATAAAACATCAAAAATTACCAATGTTATATCATCTTCATGCGTTTCCCCATCATCTTTTTCGGACCATGCATTTATTTTCTCAATTATATTCTCCGTTGCATCCTCTACAAATAAATTTTTCGATTCTATTATCAAATCCATAAATCTATTTTTACCCATAGCTTCGCCCGCTGAATTAAAAACTTCCAAGATCCCATCCGTATACAACACCAACCTATCACCCGACTCAATCTTCATATTAATTTCTTTACATTCCATATCATCAAGTACACCAATAGGTATTCCTGCAACTTTCACCTCTTCAATTTTATCTGTTTTTCTACGATGCAATACCATTGGCGGATGACCTGCCGAAGAGTAGGTTAACTCTTTATTTGCCAAATCGATACCTAAATAACCGGCCGTAATAAACTCATTATTAAGCTGCCCATTTAAACTTAAATTAATTTGCTGCAAAACTATTGCTGGATTTCGAGCATTTTGAACTTGTGCCGTAAAAGCCACCTTTAACATTGATGCAATAAGCGCTGCTGAAATACCATGACCAGACACATCGGCAATCAATAAGCCAATATGCAAATTGTCATGCATTTGATAATCGTAATAATCTCCACCAATTAAAGCCATGGGTAAGTAAGCTGCAGAAACTTCATAAGTTTCTCCTTTCGGATTTTGATCTGGTAAAATTGCATTTTGTATTTTACGTGCTGTTTCCAAATCTTTCTTCACTGCAAAAAATTCTTTTTCAGTATTTGCAATACGCCTGAACGCTACATAAATAAGACAGATATTAAAAAAGAAATAGGCTGGATCGTCAAAAGAAAGTCTTTCGGGCAACCATTGAATTTTTGCTAAATTGTTATAAAAAAGTGCCAAAAGGTAAAAGCCGAGTCCTGCACCAATAATTTGCACCTCGCGATTTTTGCGCATATCGGGTAAAAAAAGATGCAGAAACAATACAACTACCGCTAAGAATCCGAATATCGTATTCGTCGTTCCATAAATTTCTTGAGCAGGCTGTGTGAAATCGGCAAAAACTCTGAACACTCCTTGTATAACCGAATAAATTAGTAATAATAATATGGAGTATCGCCACCCCCATCCAATAAAATATCGGATAAACAAAATAAAGGCCACCGGTACAATAAAGACAACCATGGGCAAAGCAATGCTCCAAAAAACAGGTGAAGGTAAATCGGTAAGCTGAATTAATGGATTATCGTACAATAAATTCAGCCCAAATGATATATTGAGCAGGCCTAAATAAAAGATGAAGCCTTCTGATTTTTTTATACGAAGAGCAAAAATAATAAATGCCACCATTCCCAATACTAAATACATAAAACCGATAAGCAATTTCCATGTACTTGAGGTGGTAATGTTCTGCAAATCGTGCATTTTATTGCTTATTGAACCAAACATTGATTGAATTAAGTTTAAATCATACTCGGAATAAAAACAACCTGATTGTTCAAGCGCTGCAATACCAGCAGAGCCTTGATACAATGCAGGCTCAAGGCTTTTAGCTTTATCAAGATAACTTAAAGCATTGTCAGAATCGTTATATTTAAAATAAACCAACGCTAAGCCTAAATAAGCATCAGGATCTTTTGGAGCCAACTCAATGTAATTGTTAAAATACCTAAGTGCTTTGGGTAATTCGTCATTGCGCATTGACTGCCAGCCTAATTCACTTAATATTTCTAAAAACCGAGCATTTATACCCATGCTTATTATACGCCGGGGATTATTTCGTATGAGCTTTAGAAACTCAGTAAAATGACGAAGAGCAGCCTTGTACTCCCCTTGTTTTAAATAATCCCAACCCATATTGGTTAAAGCCGATAAATAATCGGGATTTAGTTCAAGCGCTTTTTTAAAATCATTTAAAGCCTTATCACCCTGTCTTACTATTGCAAAAGCATTTCCACGATAATAATAAAATTCAGCAACATCGGCATCTAATATAATGGCCTTTGTGTAATCAATTATAGCTTTGTCATATTGTTCGTTTTCATACTTTTCTTTAGCCATACTACCATACCACCACGCTCCTTTTGAACTGTCAATTCCGTTTATTTCTTTATTAATAGATGTTAAGGAATTATCGGCTGTAAGCTGAGCAGATACAACTATTGACAAATAGCTAAGAATAAAAACTAAATATAATTTGCACTTTACCATATATCCAATTAAGCCAAGTTAGAATTGGTTTTTCCATTTTAACTTAACCAAATATACTAAATATTGATCATTGAATAACATGATAAAACTACATGCTATTCAATAAATATTGCTAAAAAAACTATTTTGAATTTAAAGTTTGTTGAGCGGCCAATACCAAAAACATGTAATTGGTTGCACCACCACCCATAACATATTCCGTTTGTTGCCACAAATAAGGCCATTCCTTTAGCTCTGCAAAATCGGGTCGAATCATTGCAGTACCCGATACAACACCACCCGGAATATATGACCATTCGTCGCGATTTACCCCATAAGCAACTTCAACTGAATTGGCTCCTATGCCTGAAGCAAATGAAGCTGTATTATGTCCTGGGTGTACACCTAATACAAAATTTAATGCCTGTAGCATGTAATTTGCATTGAATATTTCAGGAAATCCTTTATGCAGAAAATACTGCTGAACACCAAAGTTTTGAATTCCCCAACCTGCTCCCCAAATGTTAGGTTTATAGGGTACGCCATAAGGATTCTCTTTTCTTTCAGATTCTATTTTTGCATGCAAATCTTTTACGGCTGACTCAATATCTCTGACAAAATCTTTATCATCAACTTTATCAATAATACGGGCTATAACATGACCCTCTCTTGAAATATTAGCATTAATTGATTCTTTTCTAGACAAAATATAATCAAGATATATGGGTTTATTAGTTGTTTTATAAAGCTCAACAGCGGCTTCATTTTTATTAATTTTTGTATTGTTGCTCAGGGTGTTCCATAATTCTTCAGCAGTTTTCTGGCACTCATTTGCCAAATCACCATTATAGCTTTTTAATACCCTTGATGCTATAGCCAATGAGGCAGCAACTCCAATTTCATGTCTTGGATTTTCTTCTGTAAAAACCCATCTATCGTCGTTTACACCTGAAGTGGTGCCCGTTTTTTCACCCGATTTTAAGTTTGAATCGTAAATTAAGTTATCTGTCATTGAAGCTGCATCGCCAAGCATAACATATTGCCTTAAATCACTACATATAATTCCTCTTTAAAGTCTGCCTAACGAACGGTAGCCGGCTAAAATGGTAAGCACACCATGCTCAACTTGTTGTAACGCATCTGAAATACCATCAGGCCTATGCATTTCTACCAGCTTTTGCTTTTGATCTATGGTGGTTTGGTCATAATTAATTCCAAATTCTTCAATTGCTAACGAAAGCATTTTAACGGTTCCAGCTTGCGACTCTACTCTTAAATCATAATCACCGGCATCGTGCCAGCCACCTTTGTTTAATTCAGGAACGGCATTACCTGGTTTAAAATCGCATAAAGTTGACTCCCCTTGCTTATATCCGTCAAAATGATTGTAGCCTGTTTTTGCCATTAAAGCATCATCAAGGTGACATCTGTCGTGCCAAACCTTATACCTATCATTCACTCGCATATGGCACATCTGCACAGGTAGAAAATATTCAAGCGTGGGCTGCCAAATATGTCTGTTAAAAATGTCATCTTTAATTTCAAAAGTGTGCGATTTGAAATCACCATAACACACCTTATATATGCCTGGTTGAGTAATGTCGCTAAAATCAAACTGCAAATATTTATAGCGTAAAAAGCGTCCCCAAACTTTCCCATCGTGAATTTTTACTTCATCCTCACTTCCATCTGTATTTATTTTAACTATGGAAAGTTTTTGAATTTGCTCAACGTTTTTATCAAGTTCAACATTCGCTATTTTTTGCTGCTTGGGGTGGTAACCTACTTGCGATACTTGAATTACCGGCTCGTCAACCCATTCTTCAATAACATTTGGTGTAATTAACCATTCAATGGCATTTCCTTTTGCATTTTCCGCAATTACAGACCGCACTACAAACCAGCCATTATTGTGCAAGCCCCTTCCGTCAATCAATTGCAATTCGCTGTTAACCGATTCTATTTCAATTCGTCGCTGTTCAAGATCGGGTGCAATCACCAACTTTTTACCAATGGCCATTGGTGTCATTTGAATGGTTTTATCACCATCAATATATACAGGTCCGTTTGCTTGTCGTGGAAAAATACCTGATTGATTGTCCATGTAATATTTTTTTCCGAAAAGGGGTGTTGGAAATAACTCTATATTGAATCCCACCTTACCTATAAATGCTTTTGGAATGGGTCGGTCTAAATTTACTGTTACTTTAATTGCTTGACCAATAGAGGTTACTTTTACCGTGTAAGAAAAATACAAATCGGGGTAACGAATCGGGTTAAAACCCTTTAAATGTCTGCTTGAATCTGGAAAAGAAAGCGTTGCCAAAATTTCGTTATTAAGCGTATCAACCACACGTTTGCCCATTTTTGGAATAGGCTGCCATTGTCCGGGTGTAGCTTCAAGTCGAATATCGCCATTTGTTGCAACGCGGTCGCCATGTTGAATTATACCTACGCCCCCTTGATGCCCATCGGGATAATAGTCTTGAAAAACCATGACGTTCAAACCTTGAATTTCGAAATAGCCTTGGCTATTAATTTGTAGTTTTTCATTCTGCGCATAAACTGAGCAGCTTATTAATACCGAGAAAATAGAACTTAGGATGGATAATCTGCATAGGGAATATTTGCACATATGACAAAGCATTAAGATACATTAACAAAAACACTTCTACCCTTTATTGAGTTTTACAAAGTAGATAGTAACAAATGTATCTAAATAATTTACAGAGGCGCAATAAAGCAGAGTACTTAAATATCCTCAAATACATATTTTGCAAACAATTACTACTTAGTGCGTGCAAGAAAACTCTGTCTCTGAAAAGAAAGCTCCAAGAATGAGGCTTTCGCAGTATTGAAAATCAGGAGTTTACTTTTGTAATTGACTGATTAAAATGCAAGAGGAACGAAATTATTGGAGTTTTCTTACGGAGACTACTTAACATACTGTTTAAACTACTCTTTAAAAGTACAAGCCAATGCATTTATTATTTTAAACCTTCCTTAATAGCATAATAAGCTGGTTTTGGTTCAAGAGTTTCGCTGTAAATAGTTGGCCAGTCTTTAAGATTGAAAAAACGATTTATCCAGGTATCTCTATCATTGAATCCCCAAAAGGTAATACCAAACTGTTGTTCTTTAGGTACAATGGTTCTATACATTTTTACTAAGCTTTTATATTTTTCGGCTTGAGCTTTTTGCATTTCATCAGTAAGTTCATGCACAATTTGCTCCCCTCCACCTTGAGTGTCATCATGTCGGTTAAAAATAATATCAACTTCCGAGAGGTGAATTTTTAACCCCGTTTCAGCAGCCTTAGTTAATGAATAAGCGATTATACTATCAGGTATATCCAAACGTATATGCATTTGAAAACCTAGTCCTGAAATGGGAATGTTTTTTTCTTGTAATTTTTCTATCATTTTTAAAACACCATGCAATTTTGCTGTATCTCTTTCAATATTAAAATCGTTATAAAATAAATCGGCGTTTGAATCAGCAGCATGAGCATATATAAATGCCTTTTCAATATAATCGCTACCCATTATTTCATAAAAAACAGAATTTCGGTATTCGCCACCTTTGGTTGCAAAACCCTCATTAACAACATCCCAAGCAGCCACTTTACCTTTATAGCGGGTTACCACAGTAGTTATGTAATCCTTTAAAAAGGCATCAAGCCATTCGTAGCCCTGTTCTCTTGCATTCTTTTCAATCCATTTAGGCAATGCAAAATGCCAAACCAGCGTATGTCCAAAAAAGCGGAAATTATTTACTTTACAAAACTCAGCAAGTTTATCGGCTTTTGTCCAATCATATTTTCCTTCCTCTGGTGCAAATCTGTACATTTTCATATCATTGCCCGATGTCAAACTATTGAATTCGCGCAAATTAATTTCTTGCAGTTCTTTATCTTTTAATAAATTAGTGATGGATACTGCATTACCTATGGGAAAAGATGATACATCTTTTAAGCCTAGTTGTTTTTCTGTTAAGTTAATACTATTTTGCTTATTCTTTTTCTCAGAATTGCATGATAAAGAAGAAATAAACAAGGTAGAAGATAGCGTAAAAATTATTAGTTTGCTTTTCATAGTTTATAGGTGCTAAGTTTTACATTTAGATATCCAAAACTAATTCTTTAAAAAGAGAACAAGGTGGATATATTGATAAAAAAAGGTTGGAAAATAATTTTCATCCCCTAAAAAATTGCTTTAGAAGTTCATCTTCCAATAAGCAAAAAAATATTGTTTTCTAATTTATATTCAGCAGTTGAATCTTCTTAATTTTTATTTTTATAGGCATTCTCACACTTTGCCGATCTTCCATTCCTTGTTGCTTCATGTGTGATTGGCCACCACCGCCTTGCATTCCACCTTGTCTGCCTCCACCATTTCCTTGCACGCCATTTCCGCCTATTCCATGCACTCCATCTGCTGATCTAGATTCAGGGTTATTTATACCAGGACTGCCTGACTCCATATTTAAACTAATAATTTTATCATTTATATTTTTAATTCCAATGCGATTAAAAGGTATTGTTAGCATATATTGGAGCTCATTATATTCATTAAAACTTAATTGACCCTTAATATCGCCCTTGTTTTTTGCCTGAATAAATTCACTTTCATCAGTCTCACTAAAACCAATAAGTTCAATTTCTAAATCATTATTTAGCAATAGATCATCTTGCTTGTTTAAACCGTTTCTTTGATTTTCATGATTTTGTGATGGGGGTGTTTCTTCTTTTTTACCAATGGGGAATTTTATTCCTTTGTGTTTTTTGTTTTTACCATTAATGTCCACCCAAACAGTAAAACCAAAGTTTAAAATTTTTCCTTGCGAGGCTTTTTCTAAAGCTTTAAAATGTATGTAAAGGTTTTCATTATCGTTAGTTACTAAATACAGCATTTTTTCCTCATTATTATACCAATAATCTAGTCTTGGAATATTGCTTGATTGTTGATATTCATCTTTTTGCCACTTTGCAATTATAGCCGATTGTGCAAAACTATTAATTGAAAATGCAACCCATAAAATAATGATCACTGATTGTTTGATTTTCATATTTTATTCAACTTTTAATTCATTAAAATTGTTAGACGATCATTTTTAAATTAACCAGCGCTTGTTGTAAATATTCTAAAAAAATTCTTGACAAATTTTGTTAATGGCAACATTGTTATAACCTAAGTTGAGCGATTCGAACAAAGTGAAGAGGCGCTTTACTTAGGTATAACCCTCCCGACCTCCGGTACGGGACAGGCTGACCTAGGAATTGTTGGTTTTCACATTTTGAGT
>JAQICC010000041.1 GCA_027858735.1 Salinivirgaceae bacterium | reverse complement strand
GGCTACTCAAAATGTGAAAACCAACAATTCCTAGGTCAGCCTGTCCCGTACCGGAGGTCGGGAGGGTTATACCTAAATAAAGCGCCTCTTCACTTTGTTCGAATCGCTCAACTTAGGTACTATTTATATTCGCTAAATAACACAAAAAATACAGGACAAGTGCATTTTAATTTATATTAGATGATGTAAATTCCCTCTCCGCCTGTCGGCACCTCTCCCAGGAGAGGACTTTGTTTGTTACACTTGATGAATGTTACCTCATTTTACGTTTCCTTGAATACAGGATTGTAACAAGCGCTCCCTGGGGGGAGATGCACGCAGGACTAAGAGGGAATAGTTTAATAGTTTTGATGCGTTTGCCGAAACAAAAAAAACAATTTGTGAGTAGTTCAAAAAAACATTTACATATTTTGTAACTTTTAGCAAATCTATAGACTAAATAAGAAATTCATAAACCCAAACATGCAAAATAAAGAAGATCGATTTAATGAAATAGTTTCTGAAAACAGCAAAAGGATACAACGAATTTGCCGGTATTACAACCCAAATTTTGAAGATCAAAAAGATATGTATCAGGAAATATTGGTAAACATTTGGAAAAGCCTTGATAATTTTCGCGGCAATTCATCTATAAACACATGGATTTACCGCATTGCCGTTAATACTGCATTAACATATACCGGCAAAGCCTTTAAACAAATGAAACTAATGGTTGATGTCGATACTCAGAATTTGAGTTCTCTTTTTTATGAAGAAAATTTTGAGTCTAAATTAAAAGAAGAAAAGCAATTCAATTTACTTCAAACCGAGCTCAACCTTCTTTCAGTAATTGACAAAGCGCTTATTTCTTTAATGATTGAAGGCCTTAGCATGCGCGAAATTGCCGATGTAATTGGCATAACCGAACCTAATGTAAAGGTTAAAATTCACCGCATTAAAGAAACCTTAAAAACTAAATTAACAGGAGGTAACCATGAAAAGTAAACATTCGAATTTTGAATTACCGGAAATTATAGAACGTTTAAAAAAAGGAGAAACTGCAATTAAAAATGCCTTTAAAGCAATAATAATGCTTTATTGGATAGTAATTGCAATATACGTTTTACGCATATTATTATCAAAGCATAATTTTTTATCGAATAATAATATTGGAGCAATATTAGTCTTAATAGGGTCTGTTTTAATAGTAATCTTCTTCAAAAAGGCTATTAAGAATTACCCCAAATTTGATTTTTCTGCACCTACAATCACCTTATTGAATGATATAGTAAAACGGTATAAAACTTTTAAATACTTCAATAATTTTCCACTTAAAAACATAATGATGTTTTTGATAGGCTTGCTTCTAATGCAAATCGGTGTTACCATAATGATTTACCATTCACTTGGCTTTCTAAGTCCTATTTTGCGAATTATTTATGTACAACTCGCCTACTTATTTTTATATTTACTATGTGCTGTTTTCGGAATTATTGTATGGTATAAAAAATATAAACCACTGATAAACAACGCTTTGAATTTAATTAAAGAAATTGAAGCATAAAAAAGCCACAGATTCACAGATTAAAAACTAAAAAATCTATGAATCTGCGGCTTCAGTTCTATTTACTCAACCGATAAGAAAGCTTCAACGGCCTTCCAACATTCCTTATTCCCTTCAGTACCTTCCCAAAGAGCTCTTGAACCATGAATACTTTCTACTTCTGGTATATATTTAACCTTACTATCATCAATAATTGATTCAAAAATATTAGCCCACTTGTCGTACTCACTTTTAGCCGAAGTAATAAAAACCGGGGTCATTATTTCAGCAGCATAATCGACTACTCTACGCTCGTCGTATTCAAAATATTCGCCAGGCGAAAAAGCCAATACTCCATCAACCATATCGGGATTTAGTGCTGACAAAACAATTGCCAATGTTGCCGAATACGAACTTCCTAAAATGTAAAGACTTTCAATATCGAAATTATCTCTTACATAATTTACGGCACCCTCTAAATCAGGCATAGCATCCATGTATTCGGTGGGTAAACCAGCCTCAACAGCTCTTTTGTGTGTTTCATTAACCACACCATTTACCTCGCCACCCGAGCGTTGATCAACAGCCATAACATTAAAACCTAATTCTAAGAATTTGTCGGCGGTTTCAATGTATTCTCCTCTACTATATCCGGCTTGATGAAAAAGGATTATAAATGGTGCCTCCTCTATGTTTTCATGAGTGTATAAATCGGCAGTAACCAACAATTCATCATCAGCTTCAAAAGTTACCAGTTCTTTTTTTACTTTATTTTCAATTTTCACATTGTCACTTTTTTGTTTCGCTTTTTGCGTATTCGTATTGCTGCACGATACTAAAGAAGCGGACAATAACAAAATACTTACCAAAGCATTTAAATTTATTTTTTTCATAATTTTTAGGTTTTAATTTTTCAATTTTATTTATACCCAAATTGAGCGATTCGCTATCGCAAATCTGCTCAATCGACTGAGGTCTTGTAAGGTTTTCATACTTTTCGTTTCCCCGAAATAATCGGGGCAGGCTACTCAAAATGTG
>JAQICC010000353.1 GCA_027858735.1 Salinivirgaceae bacterium | reverse complement strand
AAATAAGGTTTTATTAGCGATCTTTAAAACCTTATTTTCAAGTATTGAACCTTAGTAGGGGAGATTATAGCAAGCATGAATAACCTTATTACCTTATTAAATAATGGTCTAGCAGATGTTTTTCACAATCATTAAGAAATAAAATATAACAATCATTCATAAATTAGAAAAGAGCCATTAAGGTTTGATAGTGAAACAACAGTGTTTCAATTCGCAATGTTTTGCATAACCTGTTTTTTATTCAAAAAACTTTGCTCACTTTTGCTTTTTAAGTATACATGCTATGATTTCATTTAACGAAGCTTTAAATACGGTTCTTGATACAAATATTCGAACCAAAACAGAAAAAATCTCACTTCACCAATCCATCGGCAGAGTATTGGCTGAAGATATTATTTCAGATATTAACATGCCCCCATTTGACAAAGCTGCAATGGATGGTTTTGCCATTCAAAAAGCGGATATTGATAAAAAACTAACGATAATTGAAACAGTCGGTGCAGGCCAATCTCCGACAGAATTTGTAGAATCGGGAACAGCTACAAAAATAATGACCGGAGCACCCGTTCCCAAAGGAGCTGATTTTGTTGTACAAGTAGAGTTATCAGAAATGATTGATGAAAATCATGTTCGCTTTACCGGACACTCAAAAAGCAATATTATTCCTGTAGCAGAAGATGTATCAATTGGAGGCAGAGTTTTACACAAAGGCCAAAAAGTTGATGCCAGGCACATTGCTGTTATGGCTTCGGTTGGGTGCAATAAACCTGAAGTTTATAAACAAGCGAAAGTGGGAATTATTTCAACTGGAAGCGAAATAGTTGAACCCGAAAACACTCCCAACCCCTCACAAATTCGGAATAGTAACGGACATCAATTAATAGCACAAGTAATGCAAGCCAATGGCCTGCCAGAATATTTTGGAATTATAGAAGACAATTATCAAGATACTTTTAATGCCATAAAAAAAAGTGTTGAATTATGTAACATTCTTTTAATTACAGGTGGAGTAAGTATGGGCGAATTCGATTTTGTTCCAAAAATTATGAGTGAATTAGGTGTAAATATAAAATTTGACCGTATAGCTGTTCAACCAGGAAAGCCAACTACCTTTGGCACAAAAGAAGATAAATTTGTAATTGGCTTACCTGGAAATCCAGTATCTGCATTTGTTCAATTTGAAATTCTGGTTAAACCGTTAATAGAAAAAATATCAGGTCACCAACCCAATGAAAAGCAAATTAAGTTACCTTTTGGTATAGATTACAGAAGAAAAAAAGACGAACGAAAAGCATTTATTCCTATTACAATATCAGATAATAGTGAAGTATTTACATTTGAATATCATGGCTCAGCACATATTTATGCATTACCTAAAGCCGATGGATTAGCAGTAATCCCTGAAGGTAAAAAAGAATTTATTAAAGGAGAATTGGTAAATGTTCGATTGTTTTAATCGCAAAATAAACTATTTACGCATTTCGGTTACCGACCGTTGCAACCTTAGATGCACCTACTGCATGCCAGCAGAAGGGGTAAAAATGTTAGCGCGTAAGGATATTCTTTCTTTCGACGAAATTTTGGAAGTTGTTGATTACGGAGTAAAAAATGGCATTACAAAAGTGCGTATTACAGGAGGAGAACCTTTGGTTCGTAAAGGTATTGTTAGCCTGATTTCGCAAATAGCCCTATATAAAGAGATTGAAGATTTGGCCATGACAACAAATGCCATTCTTTTACCTGAATTTGCCGATGACTTAGTAAAAGCGGGATTGCAAAGAGTGAATATTAGTTTAGATACTTTGAACGAAGAAAACTTTAACAAAACAACCCGCATTGGAGATTTAAATGCCGTATTAAGGGGCATTGAAGTCGCTAAAAAAGCTGGATTAAACCCAATTAAATTAAATTGTGTAATAAAAAAATCATCGGATTCATCCGATGCTCAAACAGTTGCGAAATTTGCAAAGAAAAATGCTTTTGAAGTTCGCTTTATTCCAGAAATGAATTTAGGGAAAGGTGAATTTGGCATTGTTGAAGGGGGCGATGGCGGTAATTGTTCCATTTGTAACCGATTGCGACTAACAGCTAATGGGCAGCTAAAACCATGCCTTTTTAACGATTTATCGTACAATATAAGACAACTTGGCGTGCAACAAGCCTATAATAATGCGCTGGGAAATAAACCATTAACCGGACAAAAAAATAAAACAGGTAATTTTTATAATATCGGTGGATGATATAGCTCAGAGTTTAAAAGTTCATAGCTCTTAGCATATACAGTAAATTACAATTTAAAAAATAGTTGGAGCTCTAAGAACACCTATGAGCTACCAGCTAACAACTATTAGCTACAACAATGGAAAACTTAAGCCATACGAACGAAAAAGGAAAAGCCAATATGGTTGACGTGGGCAATAAACCTCAACAGACCAGAACGGCTAAGGCCATTGGACATATAAAACTAAAACCTGAAACCATAGAATTGGTAAAAGAAAACCAGATAAAAAAAGGCGATGTATTAACCATTGCTGAAATTGCAGGAATTCAGGCTGGCAAAAAAACATCAGAGCTAATACCTCTATGCCATCCTTTAATGATAACCAAACTTGATGTAAAAGCATCTCTTACTGAAAAAGGTGTAACTTGTGAAAGTTTTGCCAAATGCACCGGACAAACAGGAATTGAAATAGAGGCACTTACCGCAGTAAACATCGCATTGCTAACCATTTATGACATGTGTAAGGCCGTTGACAAAGACATGGTGATTGAGAATGTGAAACTTGTAGAAAAAACTAAAGAATAATTTTTAAATTTATGCTGCAATCCCAACTTTTTATACAAAATATATAACCTTATAAACTATGAATTCTGATTCGTCAAAAAAATTCGGAACAGCACCTGTCTTTTTCACAGCAATATCTACCATTTTAGGAGCCATCCTTTTTTTAAGGTTTGGATTTGCAGTTGGTTCAATTGGTTTTTGGGGAATTATACTGATTATTTTACTGGGCCATTTAGTAACCATTCCTACAGCTCTTGCACTTTCAGAAATTGCTACCAATAAACGAGTTGAAGGCGGAGGAGAATATTTTATCATTTCACGATCGTTCGGATTAAATATTGGTGCTACCATAGGAATTGCCCTATATATTTCACAAGCAATTAGTGTAGCTTTTTATATTATTGCCTTTACCGAAGCATTTGATTTTGTTTTTATTAGAATTGACGATCCCGTTCAACTAATGTGGGTGCGTAAAGCCATTAGTCTAGGTGCCATGACAATTTTGACTCTACTCATATTAAAACGAGGAGCCAACATGGGTGTAAAAGTTTTGTATTACGTTGTTGCTATATTGGGTATTTCTTTAGTAATGTTTTTTTTAGGTAGTACCGAATTCTCAGAAGCCTCAACTTTTTCAATTAGAACTGCCGAACTGCGAAATATGGATAACTTTTTTGTGGTGTTTGCCATTGTGTTCCCAGCATTTACAGGTATGACTGCCGGGGTCGGTTTATCGGGCGATTTAAAAAAACCCTCCAAATCAATTCCACTTGGCACCACAGCCGGCACATTAATTGGCATGCTCGTATATTTCTTCATTGTCTATAAACTAGCATCATCAGCATCAATTGAAGATTTAACAAACAATCAACTTATAATGGCCAAAATTGCCATTGGTGGAGTTTTTATTATCCCACTTGGGCTAGCGGCCTCTACTATTTCATCGGCACTAGGTTCCATAATGGTTGCTCCAAGAACATTACAAGCTCTAGCACTTGACAAAGCCTTCCCCATTAAACGCTTAAACTTTTGGGTAGCAAAAGAAAGAATCAAAGATAAAGAACCTATAAACGCCTCAATAATTACAATATTAATTGCCTATGTTTTTGTTGCAGCTGGCGATGTAAATTTCGTAGCCGAAATTATTTCCATGTTTTTTATGGTAACATACGGTTCACTGTGTCTTATTTCCTTTCTTAATCATTTTGGTGCCAGTCCATCCTATCGCCCATCGTTCCGTTCAAAATGGTATTTATCGTTAATCGGTTTTATTGTTGCTGTTTGGGTAATGTTTAAAATAAACACCCCATATGCACTTACGGCTTTTGCTTTTATGACCTTAATATACTTGTATATAAACAGTTATCACAAGACACGTAAAGGTTTTGAAGGCCTTTATGCCAATTCAATTTATCAGCTTAGCCGCAATTTGCAGGTTTTTGTTCAAAAACACCGCAGTAAAAAAGAACAATCAGAATGGCGTCCGAGTGCAATTTGCATTTCAAAAGCCACCTTTGAACGCAATAATGCCCTCATTTTACTCGACTGGATTTCTCACAAGTTTGGATTTGGAACTTATTTGCATCATATAAATGGATATTACAGCAAGGCAACTCATGATCAGGCTGAAACAGATTTAGAGAAAATTATAAATAAGGTGCGCCGAAAGGATAGTCATGTATATGTAGATACCATTATTTCACCATCGAACACATCGGCCATTGCACAAGCTATTCAAATACCCGGAATTGCAGGAATGGAGAATAACATGATTATTTTTGAATTTGATAAAAATAACATGACTAACCTTCCTGAAATAATCGATAATATTGCTCTTGTTGCTGCTGGAAATTTTGATATTGCTATACTCGCAAGCAGCCAAAAACCAATTCAATACAAAACCGGCATTCATATTTGGATAAAAACAGCTGATGCTGAAAACTCAAACCTTTTATTGCTGCTGAGTTTTATAATACTTGGACACAAGGACTGGAGAAAATCAGATATTAAAATTTTTGAAATTGTTAAACCTTCTGAAATAAAAGAAGCAAAACAACGCATGAAAGATTTGGTTTTAAATGGTCGATTACCAATAATCGAAAACAATATTGAAATTATTGCTCAGCAAGATGATATATCACCAAAGACTTTAATAAATGAGAAATCGAAAGATGCAGGTTTTACCTTAATCGGATTTAGAGAAGAAACACTTAAACATGAAAAACAAGACCTATTAAATGGCTACGATGATTTAGGAAATATTCTTTTTATTAATTCAAACAATCAAAAAGTTATTGAATAACATTTTTACCCAAATTGAGCGATTCGCTATCGCAAATCTGCTCAATCGACTGAGGTCTTGTAAGGTTTTCATACTTTTCGTTTCCCCGAAATAATCGGGGCAGGCTACTCAAAATGTGAAAACC
>JAQICC010000352.1 GCA_027858735.1 Salinivirgaceae bacterium | reverse complement strand
GGTTTTCACATTTTGAGTAGCCTGCCCCGATTATTTCGGGGAAACGAAAAGTATGAAAACCTTACAAGACCTCAGTCGATTGAGCAGATTTGCGATAGCGAATCGCTCAATTTGGGTCTTAGTTTGCAGAATCAACTACTTTTATTGGAATTTCAACAAAAAAAATAGTGCCCTCACCTAACACTGACGAAAAACTTACGGTACCCTTTAATTCCCTTACAAATCCTTTTACTAGTGCTAAACCAAGGCCATTTCCACCGTAATCGCGAGTTAGAACTCTATCTATTTGTCTAAATTTTTTAAATATTTCATCATTGTTCACACGATCAATTCCAATGCCCTTATCTTCAACAGAAATTTTTAGTGTATTATCAATAATTTCACACTTAACTTGAATTTTATCTTTTGAAAACTTTAAAGCATTTTCTATTAAATGATAGTTAATACGAACCAATTTGTAGGGATCTGATTCTATAATCTTATTCCCATATCCATTTGTATTTAATGCAATTCGGGCAATTTGGTCTTCACCTTTAGGTTCTAGGGCATGTAAAACATCATCAAATACCGAAATTACAGGTTTTTTTGAAAATAGCAGTTTTGTTTGTCCCGTATCAATATGCGAAGCATCAACTACATCATTAACAATATTAAGCAACTGACTACCACTTTCCATTATGTGGTTTGTATAATTATGGGCTTGTTCATTTGCACACGGTAACTGCCGAAGCAGTCGCGAAAATCCCAAAATGCCATTTAATGGGGTTCTAATTTCATGCGATAAATTTTGAAGAAAAGCGGTTTTTAATTGTTCACTCTCTTCTGCTTTTTTAATAGACTCACTTAGTTCTTTGTTTTTAACTTCAAGCCTTTCCGTTGTTTTTAAATACAATAAATAAAGTGAAGTTATGGCAGTGGTCACTATTACCTCAAATCGAAGCTCCTTAGCAAGCTCAAAATATTTTGGAATGTATTCTGAAAACTCAATTAAACCCAAAAAATAGTGCAAAAAACCCATTATGGGTATAAGCAATAAATAGAAATAAAAACATCCAACAGCTATCCATAACACTAACAGATACAATCGACTATTTATGTGCCTGCTAATAAATCTATAAATAAAATAGATTACAAATAAACCAATTGCATGCATGGTAAAGGTTGCAAGATAACTTCCTCCATCATGAAGTCCTACTGAAGTTATCAGGCTTAATAAAATAACCGAAGTCCAATGTCTAAAATAAAAAATTCCAATTATCAATGCAATCTCGCGCATATCACTCAGTCCACCTACTGCACCGGGTACAACAAATCGCATTTCGCTAAGGATTAATGATAATAATCCGAAACCAACAATTTTGAGTACTTCTAAACCTAAGGGTTTATATTTTATAAATTTTTTCAAACAATATTATAATGAAAAATGGACAATTTCATAGCTAAAACACGTAAAGTTAAATAAATTGGGAAAACAAGCTAACGTTTTATTCAAGGATTTGTTAAATTAGTGGTTTCAATAAATATCTAAACCATGAGATTCATTTGCTTTATTGCTTTACTTCTTAGCTTTTCGGCGAATTCTTTTTGCCAAAATCCCAAGCCATTTTTACCTGAAATAATGGCTCAGTTTCCGAACGTTCGAGATATAACCATATTGGCCGATGGCAGCGAGCTTTACTTTTCAGTACAAAGCTACAAAAAGGAATATACAGCTATTGTGCGACTACAAAAAAGTGAAAATACATGGAAACAACCTACTATTGCATCATTCTCAGGCCAGTATACCGATTTAGAACCGGCTCTTTCTCATGATGGATTAAAGCTCTATTTTTCCTCAAATAGACCAAAAAAAGAGACCTCAAAAATTGCCGATTTTGACATATGGTATGTTGAACGAAAAAGTAAAGATAATGAATGGTCGAATGCTATAAATTTGGGTTATGTAATCAACACCAACAAGAATGAGTTTTATCCATCGCTTGCTGCTAATGGTAATATTTATTTTACATCTAGTTACGAAAGCTCAAAGGGTAAAGAAGATATTTTCTTGTCAGAATATATTGATGGAAAATTTCAAAAACCTCTTTCGCTTTCGGGTTCTATTAATACTGACGGATGGGAATACAATGCTTTTATTGCGCCCGATGAACTCTATATTATATTTTCATCGACAAAACATGAAAATAATGTAGGAGGTGGAGATTTGTATATCAGCTTTAAGGATAAGGATAACAATTGGTTGCCTGCTGAAAATTTAGGAATATCGATAAATTCCCCTAAGCTTGATTTTTGCCCCTTTGTTGACACAAAAAATAATATGCTATATTTTAGTTCTCAAAAAACAATTATTAATAAGGCTTTTGTATTAAGGCATGATTTAAAAGAATTACAAAAGGTTTTTAATACAATACCAAACGGACTATGCAGAATCTATTACATTCCTTTTGAATCAATTAATAAGTAATTCATACCTACATTACTTTTGGTTTAATTCTACATATTTCGAAATGGCCTCAAACAATTCAGGTGGCATTATGGGTTTTGAAACATAATCGTTGCAGCCTGCATTAATTGCATTCTCTCTGTCTGACGACATTGCATAAGCCGTTACAGCAATAATAGGTAGGTCTGTATTGAGTTTCCTGATTTCCTTTACCGCCTCGTATCCGTTCATCTCAGGCATTTTAATATCCATTAAAACCATATCAATTGAAATTAAGGTTCAAATTCATATAAATCATCATCAGTATAGGGGTTCTCATAATAGTAATTATTAGTCAACTGAAGTATGTTTTGAATAAGTTTTAACCCGGTTATTGCTTCTAAATTATTAGGTTGCTTCTCGATAACTTTGTTGAAAAAGTTCACTGCTTCACCATAATTCTGAGTTCTTGAATGGATTTTTCCCAATGTTATTAACGCTTCAATATTGTATGGATCATCCTTTATCAAATCTTCGAGTAATTCTCGAGATTCATCAAGTTTATAACCGCGAAACAGTTCTAATGCTTTATCCACTTTATCATTCATGATTACGAAATTAGTTTTTTTTACAAACAAAACGGAGCATTGATGCTGTAATTATTGCAGATAGGTAATTTGACAAGGCTAAGTTCTAATTAGTGCGTGCAAGAAAACTCGGTCTCTGATAAGAAAGCTCCAAGAATGAGGCTTTCGCAGCATTGAAAATCAGGAGTCCCGAAATCTCGGGATGACTGGTTGAAATGCAAGAGT
>JAQICC010000309.1 GCA_027858735.1 Salinivirgaceae bacterium | reverse complement strand
GGTTTTCACATTTTGAGTAGCCTGCCCCGATTATTTCGGGGAAACGAAAAGTATGAAAACCTTACAAGACCTCAGTCGATTGAGCAGATTTGCGATAGCGAATCGCTCAATTTGGGTTAAAAACAAGGTGCGAAGTATTGCGCATTAACTCATCAAACTCCTGCGGTAAATAAGCCGGTGCATAAACATGTGCCAACGATTTCATCTCATCAAAACAAAGGAGAGCTTCGCAAAGCGAACTCGCTGTAGCTTCTTTAGCACTCCACATGGCAAACCCTTAAAACGTCAATATAATTTCAACTCCTGTTTGCTGCTGAACCTTACTTATTCGTTAAAGATTTTATCGTAAAAGTTTTTCATCTAACACAAAAGCAGGGGACGAAATTTTATTTATATCCATATTTCTAAATCCTATAGCTCAATATCGCCATTTATGTCTTCATTCCACGGAAGACCACGTTCTCCGATTAATTCCATAAATAGAATGCTGGTTACTCCTAGATCGAATCCGCAACCTTAAATGGCCGTTAATCCTTTTTCTTTAACCCTTTTTGATAAGCCCTTTGCCAGCTATATTCAAATTTAGCTTCATCTTTGGGCTCATAATTTGCAGTATCTAAGTAGTTTACTCCCGATTCAAGACAAGCATCCATAATGGTTAAATCCTGATAAGGAAGTGCTACGTTTATAACCAGTTCGGGTTTAAATTGATTACATCATTCAACCAATTCCGAAACATTGTCCGCATCAACCTGTGCGGTTTTAATCTCTTTATTCTTAATTAATGCAGCAATAACATCGCTCTTTGCTTTTGTTCTGCTCGCAAGCATAATCTCAGAAAAGACTTCAGGGCTAGAAGGGTATTTTTGAGTAACCACACTACCTACTCCTCCGTCACCAATTATTAAAACCATCGACATTATTCTAAATATTATTTCTTTATAACTATTTTTAAGCTTGCAAAATTAAAGAAGTTGTTAAAAGCGGTAGAAAAATTATTGGCTTTGACCTTTGTGAAGTTGGAAGTTCACAAGAATGGGATGGAAATGTTGGAGCACGAATTCTTTATTTTTTAAGCTCTTGGGCTGGCCGATCACAAGGTTGGATTTAACCAGCTATATCAGGATTAAAAATAGATTTTCCATCCAATTGTTTCATTCTTTTGCGACCCCGTATGTACATATATACTAGAAATGGTGCAAAAAGCATCAATAGAATTTTATGCCTACTCATTAAAATAAAATCGTAAATCCCATGAAATAAAAAAGGATAAGCAAATGCACTAATCATATAAACCACTCGTTTACTCGGTATAAACTTTGCAAAGCCTAACCAATATCCCATCATAATCCCAAAAATAGCATGTGCTGGTACGGCTGTTATAGCTCTACTTAATCCAACTCGTAATCCATCGGGGTTGCCAAACACATACATTACATTTTCAACCAAAGCGAAACCTAAACTTACAAAAACAGCATATACAATGCCATCAAATCGCTCGTTAAAATTTGGGTTTCTCCATATCAGTATATAAACAGCAAAGAATTTAAATGCTTCTTCAACAAGCGCAGCTACCATAAAAGCGGTCCAAACAGCACTGGGTATTTGACCAAAATCATACCCAATCGGATCAATTAATTGTTCGAAATAAACAATAGGCAATACGATTACACCACCAGCTAACAAACCTTCAAGTAAAAGACTTAAAGGTTCTTTCTCATATTTATCGCGATAATAAATATAAGCAAGTATTACAAAAACCGGAGCTACAGATATAAGCAAAAGATTTATCATGCGTTCAAAAATAAGATTTCATTTTTAACCCACCAAAACAGTTTCGCTAATAAAATAGATTGAAGCTTAGTTCTTTACAATTGTTGTGTGAAATCAATTGCAATTTGTTAAATTTAAAGTACAAATTACTGGGTATAATTTGTACTTTCACAAACCGAAAAATTACACATTGTTGTTTTGTAATTATTTCATTACCTGTTTATTATGATTGACAAAGGAACCATTGATAGAATATTTGATGCCGCTAACATAGTTGAAGTGGTTTCAGATTTTATAAGCCTTAAAAAAAGAGGTGTAAATTATCTTGGTAATTGTCCTTTTCATAATGAAAAAACTCCCTCATTTACAGTATCGCCAGGAAAAGGAATTTATAAATGTTTTGGTTGTGGAAAAGGGGGCAACTCGGTAAATTTTGTGATGGAGCACGAGCAACTTTCATATGTTGAAACGCTTAAGTGGCTGGCCAAAAAGTACAATATTGAGGTTGTTGAAAAAGAGATTACTCCCGAGCAAAAAGAACAGGCCGATGCTCGTGAAAGCATGCTCATTGTTAGCGGGTTTGCTCAAAAGGTGTTTTCACATAACTTGTTTGAAACTGAAGAAGGAAAAGCCGTAGGACTCTCCTATTTTAATGAGCGTGGGTTTACCGAAAAAACCATAAACAAATTTGAGCTTGGCTATTGCCGTAAAGGCTACGATGTTTTTTCAAAGCAAGCTATATCAAAAGGGTACAAAGAAAAATATTTAGTTGAATCGGGCCTTACCATAAAACGGGATAACGATGGCTATTACGACCGTTTTAATGAACGTGTAATGTTCCCTATTCATAACTTAATGGGTAAAGTAATTGGTTTTGGTGGCCGTACGCTGAGAAGCGATAAAAAAACAGCCAAATACCTCAACTCCCCTGAAAGCAAAATTTACCATAAAAGCAAGGTTCTTTATGGGATCTACTTTGCCAAAAAATCAATAATTCAAAACGATAAATGTTACCTTGTTGAAGGCTATACCGATGTATTAAGCATGCACCAAGCTGGCATCGAAAATGTAGTATCTTCGTCGGGAACCGCATTATCGCCTGATCAAATACGCTTAATTAAGAGGTTTGCGCCTAATGTAACTGTTTTATATGATGGAGATGCAGCCGGTATAAAAGCGGCCTTACGCGGAATTGATTTGGTGCTTGAAGAAGGTCTTAATGTAAAAGTGGTATTATTGCCCGATGGTGAGGATCCTGACTCGTTTGCACGAAAACACAATGCCACCGAATTTTATGACTTTATTAAAGAACAAGAAACAGATTTCATAACCTTTAAAACCAAACTTCTTTTAGATGAAGTTAAAGGTGACCCTGTAAAAAAGGCTCACCTAATTTCTGATATCGTACGCACTATTTCAGTAATTCCTGATACCATTACAAGGGCTCTGTATATTAAAGAGTGTTCGAACTTAATGCAGGTAGATGAGAAAATTCTTTATTCTGAAATAAACAAAATTCTATATAAAGAGCGCGAAAAGCGTTGGAATCGCGAACAACCATCTCCAATAAATCCAGCAGGACAAGCTCTCAATTTGCAACTTCCTACTTCAGACAAATATGAACTGTTTGAAAAAGAGATCATACGCTTGCTGCTAAACTACTCCGAAAAAGTATTGTTTAATATTGCTACAGATGATAACCAGCCAGAAGAGAAAATAAATACGAGAGTCTATATTTGCCGTGAACTTAAAGATGAAATTGAAATTAAAAACCCTGCCTATAATTTTATTCTGAAAGAATTTGAATCTAACCTTTTAACAAGTAAAATATTACACAGCAACTATTTTATAAACCACGAAAATCAATTGGTGGCTAATGCTGCTGCTGATTTGTTAGCACAAAACCATCAAATAAGTAAAATGTGGAGCAAAAAAGGCACCTATATTACTACTGAGGAAGACGACCTTAAAAAAGTTATTGATAATGCTATTTCAGGTTACAAATACGAATTGGTTTTAAATATTCTACAAGAAATTGAAAAAGAACTTAAGGACTCATCAGGTAAAGACCTTAAAGAGGAAGACCTTAAATTACTTTACGATAAGTATATGATGTACACTCAATTTAAAATTGAAATTTCTAAATCGCTTGGTGATCGTATTATTTTAAAAAGATAATTTCTTTAAAATATTTATTCACAATAAACTCACAACCTTCTAAATATCACAAACATAATGATTGAAAACAAATAATTTCAGCCTTAGTCAGTTTAAGTCATATTTGCCAAATTCATAAATATTTGCTATACTTCTGAATTATATTAAGTTAAACCTGAATTTTAATCCTCTTATGAAATATCGTAATTCAGTATTTTTATTAATTCTTTTACCTTTTTTTATTATTTTTATTGGATGCAGTAATTCCAAATCAAAAGTTAGAGGCGAAAAATATGGCGGAACATTCAGAATAAATGCTTCAGACGTACCTGATATTTTATTTCCGGGAAGGGTTTTAAAACAAAGCGAACAATTAATTATAAACCAGATTTATGTTGGATTGGTAAAATACAATGCTGGTAATGTTGAAATTGAACCATCGCTTGCAAAAAAGTGGCGTGTTGAAAGAGAACAAACCTTATATACTTTTTATTTAAATAACAACGCTTACTTTCATAACGACGACTGTTTTGGCAAAGAACGAACCCGTAAAATTGTTGCTAGCGATGTTAAATACAGTATTGAAAAAATTGCTCTTTTTCATGCAATAAGCAAACATGGCATAGCATCTCAACTGAAAAACATAATTGGTTCGGAATCTTTGCTTGATTCAACGGTTCAAACCGATACCCTTGATATTTCAGGAATTGAAGTGGTAAATGATACCACATTGGTATTTCAACTGAAAAAACCCGACCCTCTTTTTCTTCACTTTTTAGCCAACACAAATAGTTTGGTTTTTGCCAAAGAAGCTTTTAACACCTATGGTTACAAAAGTACTGTTGGCTCGGGTGCATATTCATTCGAATACCCAAGTATTAAAGGCCACACCATTACATTGGTTGCAACCAATGTGTTTTTTGGCAGAAATCAGCAAAAATTACAGTTGCCCTTTGTTGATACCATAAAAGTATCGTTTATTACATCGGCTCCTAAAGAATTACTTTTGTTCGAACAAGAAAAATTGGATGTTGTTATTGGAGTAAGTGGCCTTTATGTAATTGATTTTCTTGATAAACACATCAATCAGTTTCAAAGTAACCCGCCCTATTTTATTATGAAACAAACAATCAATTCTGAAAATAAAACGAGCTATAATTTTTTACGTTCGAATGTTCAGGATTTCAAAATCAATTCAATAGGGTATTTTGATTTGACAAAGATATATTTTAAGGATCCTGTGGCTCAGGAAATTACCATTAATTAAAAAAGATTATATTTAAGCAATAACCTTTTTTAATTAATGTTGAAATATTTAATGCCTATTTTATAACTATCTCATAGTCAACAGGCATTGCTTTTCTATAAACTGCCGATACCCCACAATATTTCTCCATCGACATAGCAATGGCTTTTTTAACCTTAGCCTCATCAATGTCATTCCCACTTAATTCATAAATAATTTTCATGTCATCGAACTGTTTCGGATGCTCTTCTGTCATGTTGGCTTCAATACGAATATTTAAATCGTCAATCTCAACGCGCATTTTTTTCAAAAGCGAAACCACATCCATACCGGTACAGCCTCCCAAAGCTGTTAACATCAGAACTTTGGGTCGGGGTCCCAAATCATTTCCGCCTGCTTGCTCCGGAGCATCAACAATTAATTTATGTCCATCTAACTCTGTTTCAAAGGCCATTCCGCCTTTCCAACTCATATTTATTTTTTTTTTCATGTTTTTTATATTTAATTATCTATATGTGTGTATGTTTTCAAATATCTTGCCTCAAAACAATTTTCCAGCAATTTGTCAAGCTCTAGAAAAGAACCATTTAACACTAAAAATGTTTTAAATAAAGAAATTTTTACGTATTAAGAATAATTTAGTGCTAATTTTTAGTGTAAAATCATGAAAATAATTAAATTTAGCCACGAAAACTAATGATACCTTTTCATAATCAAAGCAAATATGTGTCGTTATTGTTATATGAAAAGCTTTAAGCAAGTAATTTTTTTCTTTTAGCATCGTTTTCTTACCTTAAATATAAATGGAATAAACATGAAGAATACCTCATCGGTTCCCGAATGTAAAGATTGTATGAAGGCCAACAAACGAATTTTTTCAACTCTTACAGAAGAAGAATTGGACAAATTAACCTATGATAAAACCTGCTCTACATATAAAAAAGGATCAACTATTTTTCATGAAGGAAATAGAATCCATCACTTTTACTGTGTTTTTTCAGGCATTGTTAAAATGTATAAAACAGGTATTGAGGGGAAAGATCAGATCGTTGCATTCGCCAAATACGGTGATATTATTGGCTACCGATCAATTTTAAGTAAAGAGCCTGCCTGTACTACAGCCAAAGCCATTGAAGAAGTAGTGCTCTGCGTCCTTTCTGCTAAAAATATGTTTGAGTTCGTTGAAAACAACAATAAATTTTCAATGGAACTTATGCAAATGGCTTGTAGAGAACTAGGTGAGGCCAACCAATTTTTAACCGACATTGCTCAAAAAAGCGTTCGCGAAAGATTAGCCGAAGTAATTGTTAAACTAAAGGAAATTTTTAGTGTCGATGCAGATGGCTTCTTAAAGGTGTCGCTTACTCGTGAAGAACTTGCTAATTTAGTTGGTACGGCAACAGAATCTGTAATTAGATTACTTTCTGAGTTTAAAACCGATAAATACATTGATTTAAAGGGCAGAAAAATTCGCATATTAAACGAAGAACAATTAAGAAAAATCAGTAACTATTATTAATCATTTCTATATAAAATAGCACCCTACTTTAGCTAATTTTTATCATCGCTAACTCAACTATTTGAAATATTCTCAGGCTAATTCAAAGCCTTTTTCTATTTTTTTCTGCATAAATTTAAGCAAGAATATAGGAAATTTTGCACTATTTTACTTATAGGTTAACCAACCTCAGTCGCACTAATTTTCGTAGACTTTATTCCTATTACCATTCTTTCAACTATCTTATGAAATATTGTGTCTAAATTGTTTCTTCTATTATATCGAAAGCAATATTCATCTAAATATCCTTGCATGTGGTTTTTACTGCAATGTTGATGTATGCCACGCAGCCAACCTTTGAATTTCATTATTTGGATATGTATTCCATAGAAGTTATTCCCATTATCAGACCATTTGATTTCTGCAATAGACTTCAAGCAATCATCTTCCACTTAAATGTTTTAATAAATTCCAATAAATTGGTGCTTTTATACATATTGCCTAATTGTTTAAAACAAAGATAGTCAATATTTTAATTAGTGCGACTCGGGTTGGTTAACCTATTTACTTAATCAAAATTTACTATGCCTAAAAATCTCATTCCTTTTTAAACAACTGTTCGTTATGTTTTCATAAGCAGCAGATAATAAATTAATTGAGGTTGAAATTGTCCTTTCTTTTAAACATCTGTTGTTCTCATATATAAAACAGTATTGATACTCAAATTTAACAATCTATTACCTAAGTTGAGTGATTCGAACAAAGTGAAGAGGCGCTTTACTTAAGTATAACCCTCCCGACCTCCGGTACGGGACAGGCTGACCTAGGAATTGTTGGTTTTCACATTTTGAGTAGCCTGCCCCGATTATTTCGGGGAAGCGAAAATTGTGAAAACCCTACAATTACTCAGTCGATTGAGCAGATTTGCGATAGCGAATCGCTCAATTTGGGTAAAATTTGACAAAATAATTTTAACACTTAACTCGCATTTTTCATCAAATTCCGTTATGATGAATTGAAATGCGGGTTACCCCGACATAGCCGAACCCAAATTTGAGCATCAAATTTTGATGTGAGACTTAATCGCTGTCGGAGACAGCAATTATTCTCAAGAATAATTGGGGTTAAAAATTATAAGGTCTGAGCATACTCTGAAAAGTCAAATAATTGCAATCAGTCATCCGATGAATTCATAATTGACTGAATAACAGACCTGAATTGGTTCAGTATTTTGCAAAAGTATTCATCGGGTGACCTTTC
>JAQICC010000308.1 GCA_027858735.1 Salinivirgaceae bacterium | reverse complement strand
GGTTTTCACATTTTGAGTAGCCTGCCCCGATTATTTCGGGGAAACGAAAAGTATGAAAACCTTACAAGACCTCAGTCGATTGAGCAGATTTGCGATAGCGAATCGCTCAATTTGGGTTACACTCTCTTTCAACAGCATAACTAAAAACAATTATCAAAATTACACGCCATATTTCGGACTCCCACCGTACAAGACTATCAGTAACTACATGCATTACTCCATAATTAAAGTACTTTTGTTTTATTTGCTGATTTTTTGAATCTACCCACTAAATTGGTAGTAATACCATTAATAAGTTTAGATTTCGATAGCATTTTGCAAACAAACATTCAATTTAAATTTAACATATTTATTTTCAAAGACATAAGCATTATCAATTGAGGGAAGCAAATTATAAATGCCATTGAAATATACTATGATTATGCACTAATAATTAATCCCTGTATTATGCAGGTTAAGTGGCGATTGAATTTTCTCCGACATTATTAGCAAATAGCTTTGCCATTCATCAGCCGTTTGAAACTGCCCGCTCTCCTTCCAGCCAAAACCGGAATAATACGCTACAATACCATCAATTACTTTTAAATGAACCAGAAGTTGGGATTTATCTTTTTCATCAGAAATAACTTTTGTTACTCCAAGGTAATATTTTGGCTCTATCACAATACCCGTTCCAAGTTCCGAGTCTTTCATAGGCTCCCAATAGCTAAAGCAATAATTTAGAGTATCCATGCTAATTACCCCATCTTTTTCATGTAATGTTAATCCAATGGTAATTTCATCAACACCTACAATTTTGGCAACAATATGCATTAAGTTATTGCCTAAATCTAAGCTTACATGTTTTTGCTCTTTTACCCTTCTATCGCCAGCTTTCCAATCCTCATAATCCAAGGTAAAACTTGTTCTTATCGGACCGTTACTTAGGGTACTATAGTCAGCAAAGTTTTTTGAAACAAACAATTGACTATCAGCCCAAACACCAATACCCCCACAACCTCTACTGGTTCCAACATGATAAGGATCAAAACCTTCGCCTGTATCTTCGTGGTAACTTCCTGCTCCGCTAGTATGCTTTTCGTACCATTTATCTATAATAGAATAATCTACTTTTTTCAACCAACAATCCATACCACTTGAGAGTGTTCCGGCTGGGTCGCCTTCTTCATTCAATTTTTGAGCCATCGGACCATAAGTTCTGAATGCCACTTTATCGTTCTCCCAAGCATAATCGTCGGTACGTTCAGGCACAAAGCGCGAAAAAACTTTTGAGGGAACTGAATCAACATTTTGTGTTGGAATAACATTAAAAGCCTCTGTTGAACCGGCTGCAACTTTTGGTTGAAAAATTATTGCATCCATAATGCCATCAGCATCCTTATCAATATGTTGAGAAATTAGTTCTTTGTTTGTTTTTACATTAACAATTCCTAAAGACATAAACTTTGAATCATCCACAATTCCTAATTCAGTTTTCAAAAGTTCAACCGTCTCATTTTCTCTTGTTATTTCTAATGTATTTTTCACCAATACTTGTATTTCCTCAGTTTTTGAAATACACGATCCAAAAATTAAGATTACAACAACGGGGATTAAAAATCTTGCTTTCATACCTTATAATTTATACTACAATCACTATTTATTATCTAACACACCTATCATCAATATCTCCTTGGTTGTTTTATTAACATCAAGGGAAACATATTTTTCTCGCAGTTTTATTTTTTTTGATTTAATTATATATTCTCGCTCAATTTGAAACAATTCATCACTTAAAACAGACTGTATTATAGGTGAAATTGAACTTTCTGAGACTAAATAATCTTTTAAAAAATCATTAATAAACTTGTTTTGAATGGCTGAAATTTCCGTATTGAATAATTGGCAGAATTGTTCATTTGCTTGTTTTACCAAACCCTTCTCATCTAAAACGAATGAATACCAGTTGTTATTAATTAGGTCTATTATTTTATTATAATTTACATTAACTCTTTGACTCTCAATTTCAGCTACTTTGAATTCAGTAATATCCGATATAATCCCAAATGTACCAATACATTTATCATCAGCATTAATTAATGGTATTTTTGAAACAGTTTTCCAAATATCATCTCCCCTTTCAGTTATTTCATGTTCAACAAAATTAATAAGTCCCTGTCTGGTTTCCATAATATTTCTTTCATCTGCCATAGTTTTCTTAGCAAATTCTGGATCCAATAAATCCGCATCAGACATACCTGCTAATTCACTATAATTTTCAAAACCAAACTTTTTAAGTGCTGAATTACTCGCTTTCACAAACCGGCAATCTTTATCTTTAAAGAATACCCTTGCAGGAATTTTTTCAAGTAAGGTGTCAAAAAGAAATTTTTCATAGGTCAATTCGTTTCGCATTTCAATATTCACTTCCATTTGCCGCTTCAAATTATCTTGCGTAGTTTCCATCTCTTCTAAATTTTGACGTAACTCTTCCTCTTGGGCAGCCAATTCTTCAGCTTGATGCTGACTTGCACTTAATAAAGCATTCGTTTTCTCTCTAGCTCTTGTATTTGAAATGGTTGATGCAATACTTTCTCCCAGCTTTTCGATAAACTCAATTTGAAATTTTTCAACTAATTTAAAGGATGCAACTTCTATTATCCCAAATACCTTTCCGTCAAGGATACAAGGCACAATTAATAGGTTATTTGGATTTGCACTCCCTAGTCCCGATGTTACATTTATATAATCTTGAGGAATATCAGTCATATAAATAGTTTTTCTTTCGAATGCACAACGGCCAATCATGCTTTCCCCCATGTATATTTTATTTTCCATCAACTTCTCTCGACCATATGCAACAGCAGCCGATATTTCAAAGTAGATATCATCGGACTCGTTCTCATTTAAAACATATAAAGCACCTTGATTTAGTTGAATATAATCAAGAAGATTCTTAATTATTTCGTAACTCAAACGTTTTAATTCGTGACTATCTTGCCTTAATACTTCACTAAATTTAGCTAGCCCTGATGCAATCCAGTTACGTTGCTCTTCCTCATACTTTGTTTTCTCTAGTTCAACCTTATCTTCCTTTAACTTCTCACACAATTCAATTAGCTTCTCTGATATTAAATCATTAGTGCTTAAAGGCTTAATTTCAGTATATAAATCTCCTTTTGAAATTTTGTCAATGGTTTTTAAAGTTGCCTTTAAATTATTGAATACCGAAACAACAATACTATTTACTCCAGCAAAACTAAAAAGTTGCTTTTCATTAACCCTCAATAAATCATTAACATTTCCTTGAGCTAAGCTTGTTAAGCGAATACCTAAATTATCAACAGTTTTGCTCACTCCTTTTAAAAGTAAAAAATAAAAAACATTTACAGCACCTAGAAATACAAGTGATACTACAAAAACATAGAGCAGTGGAAACTGAAGATTATCAGTATAAGAAAAAAAGTTTAATACAACTAATATAAGTAGAATTGGAACATTTAAAATTATTAACCCTTTAGTGATATCCTTTTTATCCATGACCTGTAGTTTAAAATTTGTAATACACAATTATAACAACATACAACCAAATAAAAATCCTGATTAGGATTTTCAATATTCTAATCTATTTTTAAATTTTTAATGATTGCAATAGCTTCCTTTACCTTATTTTCAATAAAGGCAAAATCGCCTTTAGCAAGAACATCTTTAGGTGTTAATTGCGAACCCAAACCTACGCATGTAACTCCTGCTTTAAACCATGCTTCAAGGTTTTCTTTGTCGGGCGAAACACCACCACTAGGCATTACACTTGTCCATGGGCAAGGTGCTGCAATCGCCTTAACAAACGATGGTCCACCCACTTCTTTTCCTGGAAATATCTTTACAATTTCGCAGCCCAATTCTTCGGCCAAATTAATTTCTGATAGAGTTCCGCATCCTGGCATCCAAGCAATTTTACGGCGGTTGCATACTTTTGCCATGTCTGGATTCAAACTTGGAGAAACTATAAAATTAGCTCCTAATTGAATATATAATGATGCGGTTCCTGCATCAACAATCGATCCCACTCCCATAATCATTTCAGGGCATTCTGTTGCACACCATTTATTCACTTCGGCAAATACTTCGTGGGCAAAATCGCCACGGTTAGTAAATTCAAAAACACGTGCTCCGCCATCGTAACAGGCTTTAACAACATTTTTTACGAGTTGAACATCTTGACTGTAAAACAAAGGAACAATGCCTGTTTCAGTAACCGTATTTAATACATGTAATCTTTTAAAACGTGCCATATTTTTAAATTCTAAAAATCAAATTTCAAACTAATTCTATTGCGATGCATGCAAATGCAATATTTCAATTTCACCACGTTGCTTGCATCGCTTTAATGAGCTTTGCTCATTACCCAGGGCGTTGCCCTGGGCTATTGTATTGCGCCCCTTCAGGGCTTTCTAATTACCGATCAACACGGGCGCTACCACCACCCATTATTTTTTCTACTTCCGGCAATGTTACCATGGTAGTATCACCAGGTGTTGTCATTGCAAGAGCTCCGTGAGCAGCGCCATATTCAACAGCTTTGGCACCATCGTTAAACTCAAGGAATCCGTAAATTAAACCTGAAGCGAAACTATCGCCACCTCCAACGCGGTCCATAATTTCAAGGTCTTCTCTATGGGTTGCTTCATGAATTTTACCATCGGCATAACAAATAGCTCCCCATGAATTTATGGTGGCCGATTTTACGGTACGCAAGGTAGTTGCAATAACGTTGAAGTTAGGAAAAGCTTTAACTGCAGAATTAATCATTCCTTTATACCCATCCATATCAAGTTCCTTAAGGTTTTCGTCGTTACCTGTTACTTCAAGTCCCAAACAGGCAGTAAAATCTTCTTCGTTACCTATCATAACATCAACGTATTTTGCTATTTCGCGATTTACCTCTTGAGCTTTGGCTTCTCCACCAATAGCTTTCCAAAGAGAAGGACGGTAGTTCAAATCATACGAAACAACGGTACCATACTTTTTCGCCACTTTTACCGCTTCAATTACAACTTGGGCAGCCGATTCTGAAAGCGCTGCAAAAATTCCTCCGGTGTGCATCCAACGAACTCCTAGTGTTCCAAATATATACTCCCAATCAATATCTCCCGGTTTTAATTGTGAAGCGGCAGTATTACCACGGTCCGATACTCCTTTTGCTCCACGTATACCAAAACCTCGTTCGGTAAAGTTTAAGCCATTGCGAACAGTGCGACCACAACCATCATATTCTACCCATTTTACGAATTGCGTATCCAATCCTCCCTGAAGCATGAGATCTTCAACTAATGCACCAATTTCATTGTCAGCCAAAGCAGTAATAATTGCCGTTTTTTTTCCGAAACATCTTCTTAAACCACGAGAAACATTGTATTCGCCCCCACCTTCCCATGCACGGAATTCGCGAGTAGTTCTAATACGTCCTTCACCCGGATCTAATCTTAACATTACCTCACCAAGTGAAATGCAATCGTATTTGCATTCCGATGAAGGTTTAATAGTTAATGTTGCCATTTTTTCTTATTTTTTGAGTATCAAGATTTCCTAAACCAAAATCTGATAACTAAAGTCTTATATCTTGATACTTTTTACTTGATACTATCTGTTTAAAAATTAAAATATTCTTTTGCATTGTTGTAGCTAATATCTTCAACCATTTTACCTACCATTTCAACATCATTAGGTATTAGCCCGTTTTCAATGTCATTTCCTAAAAGGTTACAAAGTATTCTGCGGAAATATTCATGCCTTGGAAATGATAAAAAGCTACGAGAATCGGTTAACATACCCACAAATCGGCTTAATAAACCAAGGCTCGAAAGCGCATTCATTTGGCGTTCCATACCATCTTTTTGATCTAAAAACCACCACCCTGAGCCGTATTGAATTTTTCCTGGAATTTTTCCATCCTGAAAATTACCTATCATAGTAGCCACCATTTCGTTATCGGATGGGTTCAAATTATAAAGAATTGTTTTTGTTAGCTGATCGGTTTTATCTAGCTTATCAAGAAACTTCGACATATTTACAGCTACTTTATAATCGCCAATTGAGTCACACCCTATATCCGCTCCAAGTTTATTATACATTCGTGTATTGTTGTTGCGCATGGCTCCAAAATGAAACTGCTGTGTCCAACCTTTTGCATGATCCATTACAGCAAACTCATAAAGCATAGCCGATTTAAACTTGCTTATTTCGTCAGCATTCAATTCCTTACCTGAACGTATCTTGTCAAATATTTTTGATATTTCATGATCGGTATATTCCGCGGCATAGAAATCTTCGATACCGTGATCGGATAATTTACAGCCCACACTAGCAAAAAAATCATGCCTACTTTGCAATGCCTTTAATAGCAAAGTAAACCTTGAAATATCAATGTTTGTTACTCCAGCCAATTTATCCACATAAATGTTAAAAAGCGATGCATCCTCTACAGCCATAGCCTTATCGGGACGCCAAGTTGGCAATACTTTAGTACCACAATCACTATTGGCAATTTTTATATGGTACTCTAAAGAATCAACCGGATCATCGGTTGTACAAACCAGTTCAACGTTCATTTTCCGCATTAAGCCCTGCACTCTATACTCATCGGACTGTAGCATGAATGAGGTTCTTTTATAAATTAATTCTGCAGATTCTTTATTCAGCAAATGATCTACCCCAAAATATCTTTTTAACTCTAAATGTGTCCAATGAAACAAGGGGTTACGTAACGTATGCGGCACCGTTTCAGCCCATTTTTTGAATTTATCCAAATCACTGGCATCACCTGTACAAAACTTTTCATCCACACCATTCGACCGCATGGCTCTCCATTTGTAATGATCACCATACAACCATGGTTGAGCAATATTATCGAACTTTTTGTTATCGGCAATTTGCTGAGGAATTAAATGACTATGGTAGTCAATAATTGGCATATTAACAGCGTAATCATAATATAATGTTTCTGCCGTTTTTGATTGCAATAAAAAACTGTCGTCTAAAAATGGTTTCATATTTTCAATGTGTAAGTGACAATTATCAATGAATAATTAATAATTACTCATTGATAATTATTCATTGTTATTTATAAATCGTTTTCTCCTTTTACATAACCGAAGTTTGCAAGTATACCGCCATCAACATAAAGCACATGGCCATTTACAAAATCGCTGGCTTTTGATGCTAAAAACAAGGATGCATTTCCAACATCCTTAGGCTCACCCCAGCGTCCAGCAGGAGTTCTTGTCATAACTAAATCATTAAACGGATGCCCATTTTCGCGAATTTCAGCTGTTTGTGCTGTAGCAATATAGCCAGGACCAATACCATTGATTTGGATGTTATATTTTGCCCATTCGCAGGTCATGTTTGCTGTTAACAGTTTCAAACCTCCCTTTGCCGATGCATAGGCTGAAACATTATTTCGGCCGTAAACACTCATCATGGAGCACATATTAATAATTTTACCTTGACGACGTTCGATCATTCCAGGTGCTACACGCTTAGCTATAATTAGGGGTGCAACCAAATCAATATCAATAACTTGTTTAAAATCAGCTATGTCCATATCAAGAATAGGGATACGCTTAATAATCCCGGCATTGTTTACCAAGATATCAATAGGACCAACTTCGTTTTCAATTTTGCTAATTCCCTCATCAACAGCTTTTTCATCTGTAACGTTAAAATTTAAGGTAAAAGCATCAATACCCACTTTGGCGTATTCTACTTTACACTCGGCTAATTTTTCATCGGAAATATCATTTATACAGATTTTAGCTCCTGCTGCACCTAGTGTTTTTGCAATGGCCATACCAATCCCATGAGTTCCACCAGTTACCAAGGCCACTTTGCCCTTTAAATCAAATAATTCGTTTATCATTTTATATTTTAGGTTTAAAGGTTACATGGTATCAAGGTTACAAGGTGTTTTGTTTTATCTTAAAACAACCTTGAATCCTTTCAACCTTGAATCCTTGTTTATAGCTATCTTAACTCATTTGGTTGTATAACATCCATATCGGTATAATCGATATTTTCGCCACCCATACCCCAAATAAAGGAGTAATTTGAAGTACCAACACCTGAATGAATTCCCCATTCCGGAGACAAAACAGCTTCTTCATTCTGTATGAATAAATGCCTTGTTTCTTGTGGCTCGCCCATTAAGTGACAAACAGTTTGTCCTTTAGGTACCTCAAAATAAAAGTAAGCTTCCATTCTTCTGTCATGCGTATGAGCCGGCATGGTATTCCATACACTACCCGTTTTAAGCTCGGTAAGTCCCATTACCAACTGGCAACTTTCAACAATACCCCCAACAATTAACTGATAAATAGTGCGTTCATTGCTAGTTTCCTGAGAACCTAAGTTTAATATATTAGCCTTTTCTTTATTAACTAATACGGTTGGATAAGAAGCGTGTGCAGGTGTAGAACCCAAATAGAATTTTGCAGGATTTGCTTTATCGTTACTGGCAAAAGTTATTTTCTTGCTTCCTTTTCCAATATACAAGGCTTCTTTGTTTTTAAGGGTAAATTTTTCACCATCAACTGCAATTGTTCCTTCACCACCAATGTTTATGGCTCCAACTTCGCGACGATCGCAAAAGTTCTCGGTTTTTAAATATTCAATTGAATCTAAACTAAGTGTCTCATCAACCGGAAAAACTCCCCCAACAACATAACGCTCATACTGAGAGTAACATATTTTCACCTCATCTTCTATAAATAAGTTCTGAACTAAAAACTCACTGCGCAAGCGACTTGTATCATAGCTTTTCGCATCAATCGGATTACAAGCTCTACGTTTTTCTATATTTATTTTAGTCATAATTTTATTCCTTTACAAGATTAAGATTTTCATCAAGTGGAGTCATTTTAGGCATTAGTAAATGCACAAAACCTAAAATTACCAGATAACATGAACCCGCCAATAAGAATGCCCAGAAATAACCCGTATTACCAGCAGAATCAAGCACTCTACCTAAGGCCTTATCACTAATAATACCAGCAACAGCACCAATCATTCCTCCAATACCTGTTACCGAAGCAACTGCTTTTTTAGGGAATACATCAGACACTAAAGTGAAAATATTTGCTGACCAAGCTTGGTGACCAGCTGCGGCAATACCAATAAGAACAATAGCAACCCACTGATTATCTGTAAATGCCACATAACTTACAGGAAGCACTACAATTGCACAAATTAACAAAGTCATTTTACGTGCTTTATTAATTGACCATCCTTTATTCATAAATGCCCCAGAAATCCATCCACCACCGATACTTCCTCCATCGGCAAGCAGATACATAATAAGGAAAGGTATTCCAATATCGTGTATGTTTATACCAAAAGTAGATGTTAGATATTTTGCTCCCCAGAATAGATAGAACCACCAAACAGCATCAGTAATTTTAGCAGTAGCAAAAGCCCAGGTTTGGCGCATGGGTAAAACTTTTACCCATGCAATTTTTTCATTCGATTCTGGTTCTGAGTCGCTATTGATATAAGCGAATTCCTCTTTTGTTAACTTCTCAGAATCTTCAGGTCTACTATAAACTTTTATCCATAAGATTACCCAAATAGCACTTAATCCTCCTGTAATTAAGAACGGAATCTGCCAGCCTGCACCAGTTACATCGTCCACAACCCAACCAACAACAAAAGGAGCTGCAATAGCACCAATACTTGTAGCAGCATTAAATAAACCGGTAGCAAAAGCCCTGTCTTTTTTTGGAAACCATTCTGCAACCGTTTTTTGAGCTGCCGGAAAGTGACCTGATTCACCAAATCCAAGTCCAAAACGAGCAATGGCAAATAATCCAACGCTAGTTACTGATATATTAAAAATATTAATTTCTTGAACCACTAATGCATGAGTCATTCCAAAAAAGCTCCAAATACCAATCGCAAGCATATACCCCTTCTTTGTTCCCATTTTATCAATAATGCCACCCATTGTTAGCATACCAATTGCATATGCTATTTTAAATGCAATCATGATATTGGCATAATCATTATTCGACCATCCGAATAACTTTTCCAAAATAGGTGCCATAACACCTATAATACTTCGGTCGAAATAGTTAATCGTAGTGGCGAAAACCAACATGGCCAATATTTTGAACCTGTGATTGCCTACTCCTGTTTTTTTACTATTCATAATATTTATTTTAAGTTAATTGTTTTTACACATTATAGGTTGAAGAAGCCGTATCGCCTCCGGTGCCTGTCCAATTTGTATGAAAGAATTCGCCACGAGGTTTGTCAATACGCTCATAAGTGTGTGCTCCAAAATAGTCACGCTGTGCTTGCAATAAATTTGCAGGCAATCGTTTGCTTCTATAGCCATCGAAATAAGTTAAAGCACTTGCTAAAGTAGGCACCGGAATACCATTTAAAATAGCGGTTGCAACAACACGACGCCATGCTTTTTCAGCCTTCTCAATTTTATCTTTAAAAAACGGATCGAGCAATAAGTTGCTTATGTTAGGGTTATTATCGTAGGCCTCTTTAATTTTACCTAAAAACGCCGATCGGATAATACAACCCCCTCGCCACATTAATGCAATACCCCCATAATTCAAATTCCAACCCGATTCATCGGCAGTTGCTTTCATTAGTGTATAACCTTGTGCGTACGAAACTAACTTTGATGCGTATAATGCCTCTTTTAAATCTTCAATGAACTGTTTTTTATCGCCTGTAAATGAGGGTTGCGTTGCCTTTATTTGTTCTGATGCAATTACACGTTCATTTTTTATGGCCGATAAACAACGAGCAAATACAGCCTCACCAATTAAGGTTAGCGGTATACCAGCATCTAATGCACTAACAGCAGTCCACTTACCAGTACCTTTTTGACCTGCAGTATCCAATATTTTTTCTACCAAAGGTTCACCATCCTCATCTTTATATGCAAGAATATCACGGGTAATTTCAATCAAGTAAGAGCTTAAATCGCCCTTGTTCCATTCCTCAAAAACTTTGTGCATTTCGTCAGCCGACAAACCTAAAAGATCTTTCATAAGCTGGTAAGCCTCGGTAATAAGTTGCATGTCGCCATACTCAATTCCATTATGTACCATCTTCACAAAATGGCCAGCTCCGTTTTCACCAACCCAGTCGCAACAAGGCACACCACCATCAACTTTAGCTGAAATGGTTTGAAAAATAGGTTTTACTTCCTCCCAAGCACTTGGCGAACCTCCCGGCATAATTGAAGGACCTTTCAAGGCGCCCTCTTCACCACCAGAAACTCCTGTTCCAATGTAGCGTAAGCCTTTGCTTTCAACGTAAGCTGTTCGCCTGTTGGTATCGGGAAAATGGGTATTTCCACCATCAATAATAATATCTCCTTTTTCAAGATGGGGAATAAGCTGCTCAATAAAATCATCAACAGCCTGACCTGCTTTGATCATTAACATTATTTTACGAGGCTTTTCTAAAGAACCAACTAGGTCTGGAATGTTAGCAGCACCAATAATATTTTTGCCTTTTGCGCGGCCATTTATAAAGTTATCTACTTTTTCAACCGACCTATTGTAGGCGGTCACAGTAAAGCCTTTGCTTTCCATATTTAGTATTAGATTTTCGCCCATTACGGCGAGGCCTACTACTGCTATGTCTGATAGTTCTTTCATATTTTATAATTTTTTAGATTTCAGAATTAAGAATCAAGACAGGCTGTCTGCTATAAATCTTGACACTATTTGTTTCCCTTTTTACTTAGTTGCGATGCATGCTTATTTTCATTTTCAATTAGAGATTCTACTTGCATCGCTTCTATCGTTTCTCTTATTTCCCAGGGCGTTGCCCTGGGTTGTTGAATTTCGCCCCTCTAGGGCTTACTTAAATCTATCTTTATGCGCCCAGAGCCCTACGGCAGGATTTGAAATGTAAAATATTTCTTCTCCATCAGGCATTATATTGTAACCTTCTTTAAGTTTTTTGGGATTGTATTTGGCCGTCATCTCATTTAAATCGGCATACCTAAAATTCACCGATTCAATTTCTTCTTTGGTAAGATATCCCGGACAATAGGTTATTGAAAAACGTCCTTCGGAACTGCCATGAATTAAGTGTGCTGCAGCGCTTAAATTATTGGCAAGATCGGGGTTTTCTTTTAAGCTTTTCATGGTTTCTGGAGTTCCTCTATAACCATATTTACGAATGAGTCGATCTATTTCCTTATCCTCACCAAACTCCTTTAATGCAGGAGCTAAAACAACAAGTTCGCCCCCATCGGCCATAGCCATACGGGTACGGTAAATGCTTTTATTACCTAACCAAGTACTTTTAAACTCCGAAGGATCAAGATAAACTATAGCCTTTTTAATGGGCTTGGGTAACATGTTGAAATTCACTTTAAGTGAAAGCTCGGCAGCCTTTGTAAATACCGAATAATCATCACCTATAAATAAGCCTCGTACCACCAGCTTTTTGGTTGCTTCATCGCGACCAATTACGGTATGCATATACACAATAGGCAAATGATTCGTAAACTTTTCTGATGCAATATTAAGTAACTGCCTAACCGGATTGTCGGCACGGCCCATAATATTTTCCATTCCCATTACTGCACCCACAAAATGGCTTTTGTTAATACCTTCAGAACCCCCTGTGCCTACAAAAATATTCTTATTGTAATTGGCCATGCCCATTACTTCATGCGGCACAACTTGGCCAATGGAAAGAATCAGATCATGCTTACCTTCCCACAATAATTTATTTACCTGAGCTGGCCATTCATAATCTAATGCACCATCGGTAAGTTCCGATACCTGTTCCTCTGAAACCTTACCCACTGTTACAACATCATTACGCCAATCGTGAACACGAAAGAGTTCTTTCGGAACACCTTTATACATGGTTTCTATTTCCTGATCGGTCATACCAACATGGGTTCCCAAGGCCGGCAATATATCGGCTACCTTATTTTTATAGTACTGATAAGTGAACGAAGTTAATTCACCTGAACGCGAATGATAACGGGTAAAATCGGGAGGTATAATTAAAACTCTATTTTTAACTCCTATTTTTTCTAATGCAATTTCAACCCCTTTCTGTAAGTCATCAGAAGTTAAGTTTGCATACTCCGAACCCTTTTCAAAATACATCATATTTTTAAGTTTAGAAGTTAAAAGTGACTAAAATGCCTTGAGCTAAATTACTCAACTCTAAATACTTTAGCTCATTTTAAAATACTTTAGTCTCTTTTACTTTATCTTTTTACTCTTGCATTCCCTTGCCAAATGCTCCAAACCATATCTTCATCGGCAGGTTGTGCATAGTCGGTTAAAAATGTAGTAGCTAAAGCTCCTGTTGCCCAGCCAAATTGAGGCCATTTCTCAGCATCCCAGCCTTTTAATATTCCGTAAAGCAAACCGCCTACAAAACCATCGCCCCCACCAATGCGGTCAAGTACTCTAATTGGCCTAGGTTTTATTACTTGCCATTCATTATCAGCTAGCATTATTGCACCCCATAAATGTTCGTTGGCACTTACCACTTCTCGTAATGTTGTTGCAAATACCGAGGCATTGGGAAAGGCATCTTTTACACGGTTTATCATTGCTTTGAAACCTTCAATTTCAGCTTCTATATCATTTCCTCCTGCTTCAGGGCCTTTAATACCTAAGCATAATTGGAAATCTTCTTCGTTGCCTATCAAAATATCAGAAACAGAAGCAATTTCAGCGAAAATTTGACTCAATTCTTTTTCGCGACCTTTCCAGAAACTGGCTCGATAATTTAGGTCAAACGAAATTCGGGTTCCGTACTTTTTAGCTGCACGCGCAATTTCAAGACAAAATGTGCTAGTTTCAGGTGAAAGTGCACCAATTAAACCAGATAGATGAACTATCTGCACTCCTTCTTCGCCAAAAATTCGTTCTAAATCAAAGTCTTTAACATTTAATGAACGACCAACCTCACCTGCACGGTCGTTTAAAACGCGAGGCCCTCGTGAACCAAATCCACTATCGGCAATATTAATCTGATGACGGTATCCCCAGGGATCACCTTGATCCAGTTCAGGACCTTCATAGTCCATGTGGCGGGTTTTTAAATTGCTTTTAATGAATTGAGCAATTGGGCTATCTTTAACAAAGGTTGTTAAAACTTTAACCGGTAAGCCTAAATATGATGCAATACTTGCCACATTGGTTTCAGCACTGGTAGCATACATTTTAAAGGTGTCGCTACTATGCACTGGTTGTCCGTTTTCTGGTGTAATGCGAATTCCCATGCTAGTTGGTACCTGCATTGCGTATTTACAATTTTGTTTTAAAGTGATTGCCATAGTTGTTTTTTTAGTTACTGGTTTCTTGTTTCTAGTAGCTTGTTACTGGTCGCTGCGTTCAACTGATTGAATGAAATTATTAAGCTTTTTTCCAAGTAAAACAAGCTTCTCATGAATATTTCAACAAAGTTCTTTATTCTTTAATGAACCTGTTTCGTAAAGTATTTCTAAATGGTCAATTGTTTCATCATTTGATGAAAGTGCAAAGATTAAAAACCTAATATATTCCGTTTTATACCTTCGCCTGCCATACCCTTCAACAATATTTGATCTCACTGATTTACTTGAGGGTCGAATTTGCGAAACTTCTTCGTACATTTCAAATTTCGGTAATTCAGTCAGTGTCATTTTATGAATATCAATAACAAGCTCGCGGGACAATTGCCAAATTTCTTGTTTCTTATAACTCATACAATCAAACTATTAATTATCAATTCTAATAAACTAATAACCAGAAACCAGCATCTAGCCTCTAGCAACTATTTATATACTACTCCGCTCTTTTCAATACCCATTTCAAGCCCGCGTAATTCAGCTTGTCCTCTTAAAAGACCTAAGGCTGAATACCCCGGATTTGTTTTTTTTCTGAGATCATCAAGAATCGTATGACCATGATCAGCCCGCATAGGAATTTGATCGTCGCGACGATTTGCTGCTGTGCGTTTTTTCTGTTCTTTTAATACCGCAACAATAACGTTATACATATCAACATTGCCCTGCAAGTGACTAGCTTCATGAAAACTGCCATCGACACTTCGCTGAGTGCTACGCAAATGCAAAAAATTAATTTTGTCGCCCATTCTCTCAATCATACCTGGTAAATCGTTATCGACTCTAACTCCCAAGGACCCAGTACAAATGCATAATCCATTGTAAATAGAATCAACAATATTTACTATGTATTGCAAATCGGTTTCGGTACTTACTACTCGTGGTAAACCAAATAACGATACCGGAGGATCATCAGGATGAATAGCCAAACGTACACCTGACTCAATAGCTACAGGAACTATTTGTTCCAAAAAGTATTTTAAATTCTCGCGGTATTTATTCGAATCAATTCCATCGTATTCGGCCAAACGCTCTTTAAACTCTTGTATGGAATATCCTTCTTGACCACCAGGCAAACCTGCAATTATATTTTTTTCAAGTACATAGCGATGCTCTGAACTCATTGATTCAAAATTGCGTTTAGCAGCCTCAATTTGCTCTTTCGTATAATCTTTTTCTGATCCTTCCCGCTGCAACATATATAAATCAAAAGCTATGTATTCACTCATATCAAAATGCAAGGCACGTGCTCCATCATCCAATTCCATTTCCAAATCAGTGCGCGTCCAATCAACTACCGGCATCCAATTGTATGTTAAAACAGGAATTCCCACTTTTCCTACATTTCGAATGCTTTCTTTGTATTTTTCAATCCACACATCGCGCGTTGGCTTTCCCTGCTTAATGTCTTCATGTACAGGTATACTTTCAATTACACTCCAATCAAGACCTCTTGGCTTAGGTGGGTTTATGCTGTCGTTAAATTCAATATGCCTTTTACGTTCCGCTATTGCTTCTTCTGTCCATACCTCTCCAATAGGTACTTCATGCAATGCAGTAACTATTCCTGTAGCTCCTGCTTGTCTTATGTCAGCTAATGTAACCGGATCTGTTGGCCCATACCAGCGCCATGTTTGTTCCATTCCCATTTAATATTCTATTTTTTATTGTCAAATTGCAATTGATAATTTTATTACCTCAATAATCAATTATTATAAATAAATCACTTATTTTTAAACACCACCAAAAGCGCTATAACCGCCATCTACAGGTATGCATATTCCGGTTACAAATTTTGATACATCACTTAATAAATACGCCACCGTACCTGTTAACTCTTCAACTTCACCGTAGCGTTCCATAGGTGTATTGTTAATAATTTTTTTACCACGTGCTGTTGGTTCACCTGTTTTTTCATCGGTTAGCAAAAACCGATTCTGATTGGTTAAAAAGAAACCGGGTGCTATGGCATTTACACGAATTCCAGTTTTAGCTAAATGCACCGATAACCACTCTGTAAAATTATTTATTGATGCTTTTGCAGCAGAGTAAGCCGGTATTTTTGTTAATGGCTTGTAACTATTCATTGACGAAACGTTTAGTATAGCCCCTTTACCTAATTCTAACATATCAATTGAAAAAACCATGGATGGTAAAAGTGTACCTTTAAAGTTCAAATCAAAAACAAAATCAAAACCCTCAACATCAAGCCCATAAAATGATTTTTCTAATTCATTTAGATTTCCTTTCTCTAGTCGTTCTAGTTGTGTTGTAGCCTTAGGAGAATTACCACCTGCTCCATTAATCAGAAGTGAAATTACACCTAACTCATTGTTTATTTTCATTTTTGCTTCCTTAAGCATTTCTTTATCAAGTACATCAGCCTTGTAACCTCTGGTTATTGTTCCCGACTGACTTTCAATTTGAGCCGCTACTTCTTTTGCTTTTTCTTCATCGCGATCAAGTATAGCAACTTTTACTCCAATTGTAGCCAAACCCGCAGCTAATGAAGAACCAATAACTCCAGCACCGCCAGTTATCACACACACTTGATCTTTTAAATCATTAAAACTTATTTCTTGCATAATTCATTATTTTTCGTTGTAATAATCTATATTTTCTTTAATAATAATGTCAATAGGACTGAATGTAGTTTTCTTCACTTCTTTTTTGGTAATTAAGCTATCGAATAAGGCCATAATAGCATTATAGGCCTGTTCTTCTGGCTTCTGGCTTATTAAAAAAGATATTAAATCTTGCTTTAAATACTGAATATTCTTGTCAACCAAATCATAACCACTAGTAACGATATTCGTTTTATTGTTTTTTTCAAGGAATTCGGCCACCTTAAAAACGCGCGAATTGGGAACAAATATTCCGTTAAAACTACCATGCTCAGAGAATGCCTTAGACAAGGAAAAATTAGGCTCATCGCAATCTTGAAGATCAATTTCGATAGTTGTAATTGTGGTTTCCGTATTTTTTAAAATATTGTTAAAAAACTTTATAAACCCAGCAACTCTTAACTCTATGTGTTGAGAGAATACCTTGTTTTTAGATAGCTTAACAATTAGAATGCTTGGATTCGCAGGTGTACTCGTATTCATTAGCTTTGCTGATACCGTTCCGCTTTGCTCAGCATCTTGCCCAAAATAACCAAGTTTACCTACCCCTTTAATATTGACATCGATAAAAACATAGGGTATATTTCTATTGTTAAAAATACTTATATAATGCATGGTAGCTGATTTAAATACAGGATTCAAAACCACACCATCTGGATTTTCAAGGCAAACTTTTTCTAATACTTTTTTAAATGAATCTTCAACCGACGCATCAAAATGTTCATATATAATTTCTATATTATAGTTTGACAGCTCATCGTCAGCTTTTTTAATACCGAACACAGGTTTTTTCCAGTAAGGATTACTATCGCTAGAATCGGGTATTACAATAGCAATTCTGGTAGTTTTTTTGGTAGACAAAGATCGGGCTAACATATTAGGTTTATAACCCAATTCATCTACTATAGCCAATATTTTTTCTTTAGTTTCCGCCTTTACTTCCCCCCTATTATGCAATACCCTATCAACAGTACCAATTGATACCCCTGCAGCTGCTGCTATATCCTTTACCCCTACCCTTTTACTTGTTTGTTTATTCATTTTCGTGTACATTAACGAAAGCAAATATAAAAACATTTTTTGCAACTCCGTGTACGTTTACGGATATTTTTTTATTTATTCATATTTTGTATTTTAAAATCGTGTAAAACGAAGAAAAAGATCGGCTAATTTCAAATTTACAATTAGCCTAAAAAAATCAGGTGATATTTATTGAGTAACTTTTACACTTTAATTGACAGCAAATTGACATTATCCTCCAAATATTTTTTAGCAAAAATATTTTTGTTGCCAGTGTAGTTAATTCATTGTCAATTCTTAAAATCAAGACCCCAAAAGTATCTAACTAAACCACTATGGACTGAAAGTACCATAGATTTGACTACGAATGAAATTCGTATATATTATAACAAGACATTAGATACTAGATTTTAGAATTACATTGAAAATTATTTTTTTTTAGTCTAATATCACGTAAAATTTTTAGAAGCTAAAG
>JAQICC010000307.1 GCA_027858735.1 Salinivirgaceae bacterium | reverse complement strand
GGTTTTCACATTTTGAGTAGCCTGCCCCGATTATTTCGGGGAAACGAAAAGTATGAAAACCTTACAAGACCTCAGTCGATTGAGCAGATTTGCGATAGCGAATCGCTCAATTTGGGTTTCAATTTTTTTGACCCATTTTGAATGACAATCGGTATAAAAGAATGATACCTCATCAAATAGTATAAATGTGCGTCATTGCTAATTCCTTGGCTTTTAACCCATTTTATTCATGAATTTTCTGGGTAAAGAGAAATAAACTTGCCAAGTGCAATAGCATTGCATCATTATTTTTTTTGATTATATTGAGCATATGCTTACATTTGCATTGTAAATAGTGAGCATATGCCAAGAAAAAAATGTTTGCGACATATCGAATGTGATCCCAACATTACCTATTATAAGCCTGCTGGTATTCCGATAAAGGATATGGAGCAAGTCGTTTTAACAATTGATGAATATGAAGCCATAAGGCTAGCAGATTTAGAAAGTCTATATCAAGAGGAGGCAGCTAAGAGCATGAAGGTGTCGCGTCAAACCTTTGGTAGAATTGTAGTTGAAGCTCACAAAAAAATTGCCGATGCTCTAATTAACGGAAAAGCAATTAAAATTAAAAATAAGCAAGAATGAGTCCACTCCGAAAAGTCACCCGATGAATACTTTTGCAAAATACAGAACCAATTCAGGTCTGTTATTCAGTCAATTATGAATTCATCGGATGACTGATTGCAATTATTTGACTTTTCAGAGTATGCTCAAGAATAGAGTATTCTTATATGTTCTTTTATGTCTTATATGGTTCAAGAAATCAGAATTATAAATAATAACCATTAAAATTAAATTCGTAAACCTTATATGTTCTTTTATGTCTTATATGGTTCAAGAAATCAGAATTATAAATAATAACCATTAAAATTAAATTCGTAAATCTTATATGTTCATTTCTATCTTATAGGGTTCTAAAAAATAAAATCATGAAAATAGCAGTTCCAACAAAAAACAATGTAGTTGACGACCATTTCGGTCATTGCGAGTATTTCACAGTTTTTACTGTTGAAAACAATAAAATTAAGAAAAGAGAGAAAGTCGATTCGCAAAAAACATGCGGGTGTAAGTCTGAAATTGTACCCATGCTTAAAGGGCAAGGTGTTAATATCATACTTGTAGGTAATCTTGGGCAAGGCGCAATTAATAAGATAAACTCTAAAGGTATTGTGTTAATTAGAGGTTGTTCGGGTGATATAAACACCGTAGTTAAAGATTATTTGGCCGGCAAAATTAAAGATGAACTAACTGTTTGTCGCGAACATGGCGATGGTAGCGAACATGGGCATCAATGCAGTCATTAGAATCGGAAACCTAAGCGATTAACCACAGTTGGATATTTTATGTCGAACTGTGGTTATTAATTTAACATCAAAAACCTCAATTCATCATTCGTTTTTTGATGTTCATATGAACGATCTTGCAGTGAACTGGCAGGGTGTGAATATGGAAAAACAGATTATTACATGCTGCAAGTTGCGGTTAAAACTTTAATGTCAATTCCATTTTGCTTCAAAGACGGTGCTGCCATGCGTTTTAATCGATTCAATTATTTGAACATCCATGGTTTTGCATCCACTTATCTCAAGGGCTTTATACATCCATCCGGCAATTCGGTATTCAACAACCTGATCCATTTCTGCACAATCGGTCATTTTAAATTTTACGGATTGTTTATTTCGTTCAATTTGCACTATTTTAGACGGTTTATAATAAGCAGGTAAAATTCGCGATCCTCTATCTACCACATGTCCGGGCGAAGAAAATCTAACATAAAGTTTATACACACCATTGAGAGCTACCTCAGCACTGTGTTTTCCCGATTCAAGGGCTCCTTTTGTGGTGTCTCCTCCATAAAAGAGTTCAGCTATTTTTTCGGTAGGTTCAACCACTCCTTCCTTAAGTGGATACCAACCATTGGTTAATGCTGATTGAAATATATCTTTTGAACCTTGCGATAAGGAATTAAACCATTCCGTATAACGATTCCCAAATTTTTTCAGTACAAAATCATTAATTGACTTTACTGCAGTGCCTTTTATTTCCATGTTTTATAGTTTAATTGTGGTAGTAAAAACGTAAAATATGAGTTAAGGTTTCATTAATAAACAGCTATAAATTTTTAATTTAATAATTGTTCGTAGTTACTTTAAATGGCCTTACATTATTACCTAAATTCGACGTAAAATACCAAAAAAATACAATTCAGCTACATTATTCTACAATTCAGCAGTTTCTTTTTTAATACATGGCAGTTTTACAACAAATTTGCTTGTAAAAATACACATAAAATTTGTTGATATGAAAATTCTAACAATACTGCCAATCTTTCTAATTGCTATCAGTTTGTATGGATTTGGTCAAACCAAAATAAGTGGAGCTATTCTCGACGAATCAGGTAATCCATTGCCCGGAGCTAATGTTTATATCGAAAATACCTACGATGGCACTTCAACAAATCCTTCAGGGGGCTTTGAATTTGTTTCGAATGAAAGGGGTAAACAAAATATTATTGTTGATTTTATTGGATTTGAAAGTACAAGCAGTGAAATTCATTTAGCAGGTAACCCAATATTATTGAGTTTAAAGCTTAAGGAAAAATTTAATCAGCTTGACGCGGTGAATATATCAGCAGGTACTTTTGAAGCTGGCGATAAAAAGAAATCAATTGCTTTAACACCTATCGATATGGTTACTACACCAAGTGCTGCAGGTGATATTTATGGAGCTATTCAAGCATTACCAGGCACAACCACTGTTGGTGAATCGGGTAAACTCTATGTAAAAGGAGGCGATAGTCGCGAATCAAAAACCTTTATTGATGGAACCTTGGTTTATGCACCCTACAGTTCATCGCCGCCAAACCAAGCGGTACGCGGAAGATTTAACCCGTTTATGTTTAGTGGTACCATGTTTAGCACTGGTGGTTACTCGGCTGAGTATGGACAAGCCTTATCGGGCGTATTAGCGCTTAAAACCAATGAAGTACCTGTTGAAGATCAGTTGAATCTTTCAATTATGAGTGTTGGAGTTGGCGCTGCTGGTACTAAAACCTATGAGAAATCTTCGGTTTCGGCATCGTTAAATTATTATAATTTAAAGCCTTACATGCAGCTAGCTCCACAAAATTTGAATTGGAATGCCGAACCAGAAAGTGTGAATGGGGAAGTTAGCTATAGATTAAAGACTGCTAAATTGGGCCTGCTTAAGTTATATACCAGTGTAAGTCGTTCAAATATGTCGCTAGCGCAGGCAAACCAAGGAGCAACCGATAGCCACGAAAACTTTAATCTGGTTAACGATAATGTTTTTGTGAACACTTCGTGGATAGGTGAGCTAAACAACAATTGGATATTGAGTACAGGACTATCTTACACCAATAATATTGATTACGTTACACTTGATACAGCTAAGTATAATGAATATTTAAAAGGGGGACATGCAAAAGCCATGATTTCGAAAAAAGTAACCGATAAAATTAAAATAAAATTTGGAACAGAATTGTTTTCAAAGCAGTTCGAAAATGAATTTCTAGCACCAAACGATTCCATATATAATGGCTTTGAAAGTAACATGGCCACAGCATTTGCTGAGACAGATATTTATGCCTCTGAAAAATTTGTGACGCGAATTGGAGCAAGGTTTGAATATTCAAACTACTTAAAGCGATTTAATTTTTCCCCACGAATATCGACAGCATATAAATTCAGCAAAACAAGCCAGGTTTCTCTTGCATATGGGTGGTTTTTTCAAGATGCAGCCGATGAATATTTATTGTATACCAATAAGCTTGATTTCGAGCGAGCCGATCATTATACGCTGAATTATCAGTATGAAAAGAACCAACGCATAATTCGCTCTGAATTGTTTTATAAAGGTTATTCAAACCTTGTTAAATTTACCGATGCTCCATTTTACACAGCAGAAGGCTACAACAATAAAGGCAATGGGTATGCTTATGGTTTTGATTTGTTTTTCCGCGATAATAAAACAATTAAGAACGGGGAGTATTGGATATCGTATTCATACATTGATGCTGAAAAAAACTATTTAGACTTTCCTGAAACATCGGCTCCAAAATATTCAAGCAAACACAATTTCACCTTAGTTTACAAACATTGGATTCCTGGAATGCGATCACAAATAGCTGCAAGTTATAAATATGCAAGCCCGCGTGTTTACAATAACCCAAATTCTTCAATATTTAACGGAGAACAAACCATGGCTTATCAAACATTTGATATGAGTTGGAGCTATCTGTTTTGTCAAAGTATTATTTTTTATGCATCGGCATCGAACCTACCGGGTTTTAAACAACATTTCGGATACAATTATTCCGATACACCGAATGACGAAGGTGTGTATGCTGCTACACCATTAGTCCCGGGGGCAAAGCGATTCTTTATTCTGGGATGTTTCATTACCCTCTCACGAAAAGGAGATATCAACCAATTAGATAAAATAAATTAACAGGATTTAAATTATTCAATTAGAATTATAAAAATTACGACTATGAAAAAAACACTTTTAATTACAGTAGCCTTATTTATTGCAGTTGTACTAACTGCAGGAAATGAAAAGTATTATCAAAAAATGGGTGAAACTCTTGGCCAGTACGCAACATGTAAATCTGTCGATGATTTTCAGAATTTAGCCAACCAGTTTAACCGAATAAGCAAAATGGAAACTGCCGAGTGGTTACCACTTTATTACGAAGCTCACTGTTACATAATAATGAGTTTTATAGAACAGGATGTCATCAAAAAAGATGGATTTTTAGACGTGGCTGAAACCGCAATAAATAAAATGATTGAGTTGCAACCCAATGAAGCTGAGGTTTATGCCTTGCAGGCCTTTTTTTACACAGGTCGTTTAGTGGTTGATCCGGCAAGTCGTGGGCAAAAATATGGTCCAATGTCAGGTCAAGCAATTGGCAGGTCAATGGCTATCGACCCAACTAATCCCAGAGCTCGTTTAATGAAATTGCAAAACGATTTAGGTACAGCACATTTTTTTGGTAACGATGTAACGCCATATTATGCGCAAGCTGAAGCATTATTGGCATCGTGGGATAAGTTTGAACCAAAATCACAAATCCATCCGGTTTGGGGAAAAGACCAAGTGGTAGGTATTGTTAACTCAAAAAAGTAAATTAGTAAACTCAGAATATTAACCCTATAAATTAACAATTATGAATAAGCTTTATTTAGTTTTAGTTTTTGGTGCTTTTGTTTCACTATTAAATGCGCAATCAAAAGTACAAGTTGAGATTACTGATATACATAATGATCAAGGTTGCATTATGTTGGAATTGCTTGATACAAATCAAAAACAAGTAATGCATGAAAAGGGAGTAATTAAAGATGGTAAATGTTCAATTACAATAAATAGTATTGCAAATGGTAAGTATGCCATACGGTATTTTCATGATGAAAATGCGAATGGTGAATTGGATAAAAACTTTATGGGAATTCCAAAAGAAGGATATGGTTTTTCAAATGATGCATATGGAAATTATGGCCCAAAGGATTTTGAAGAATGGATTTTTAGTGTAGAAAACACAACAAAAATAGAATTGAAGACAGCATACTTATAATGAATAAAATGGTCTTTTATTACTATAGATAAGAGACCATTTTTACTTTTATCTTAAATAGTTGTTATAAATACTTATTTTTAAAACAGAAATACCAAAAATATATGGCTAGTGCAAACCCATTCAAGCGAACCTGGCATCTTTTAGTAGTTAATTTAGTGGCAGCTTTCATTGTAATGCTTATTTTTTCAAAAGGATGGCATTCAAGTTTTAAAGCTTTTTCCATTACTTACTTCTGGAATTTCTCAATTTTCATAACGCAATGGGCAGTAATAGTTTATGCCAATGCAAAAATTGAAGAATATATTTCATGGCAAGATAAACCTATTCTTAGAGCCTTATTACTAAGTGTTGGGGTAATCATTTTATCACCCCTGGTATTTATGATAGTCAATTCAGTCCTATCACTCTTATTTGTGGGTGGTTTGCCACACAATTCATGGGAAATTTTAAGAAATGTAACTTACGTTGCTTTCGGTGCAACGCTGTTTTTTAGTGCCATTGGTTTTTTTAAAGCATGGAAAGCATCGCTAATTGAAACTGAGAAGGTTAAGTCACAAATGCTGGCTTATAAATACGAATCGTTGCAAAACCAAATTAATCCTCACTTTTTATTTAATAGTTTTAATGTATTAACCGACCTGGTTTATGAAGACCAAAATAAAGCGGTAAAATTTATTAAACAGTTAAGCCAATTGTTCCGATATGTTTTAGAAAGCAGAGATAAAGAACTGGTTCCAATTATTGAAGAAATGGAGTTTACCGAATCGTTCGCATATTTGTTACAAACCCGGTTTGAAGATAAACTAACCATTGCCACTGATTTGCATGTGGAACCTGAAGAAATGATAGTGCCCATGACCATGCAGTTGCTTATAGAAAATTGCGTGAAACACAATGAAATATCGACACAAAAGCCACTTAATATTAGTATTTCAAGAAATAATGGTTTTATCGAAGTAGTAAATAATATTCAATATAAAAATGTGGGTTCTGATTCTAAGAAAACAGGCCTTAGCAATATAAAACAGCAGTTTAGTTATTTTACCGATCAGAAAATTATAATTGAACAAACTGAGGATTACTTTTCGGTACAAGTGCCCATAATTAAAGTTGCCAACAAATGAATGTTTTAATTATTGAAGACGAAGCAAGAGCAGCAAACCATTTAGAACGTTTAATTAAATTGGTTGCTCCTGAAATGAATATTGTTAAGAAATTTGAAACTGTTAGAGATGCAGTTAAGTATCTTTCCGTTAATTCACCCTCACTAATATTCTCTGATGTTCAACTTGCCGATGGCATAAGCTTCGAAATTTTCGAACAAGTTAAAGTAAGCTGTCCCATTATATTTACCACTGCTTTCGACCAATATGCCATTGAGGCTTTTAAAACAAACGGGGTCGATTATCTTCTAAAACCCATTGAAGAAGAACGACTAAGACAAGCCATACAAAAGGTAAAACAGCTTTCTGTCACTCCAAATATTGAGCAACTAATTAAACAAGCTTTAAGCAAACAACCTGAAAAAACTAAATCGCGATTTCTGGTTAAGGCGGGCGATCGTATGAAGAGCATTTCTATTGAAGATATTAAAGCTTTTTATAGTTTCGATAAAGCTACCTATATTTTAAACGCAACAAATAGGAGCTATGCCATTGATTATTCACTTGACGATTTGGAAGAATTAATAGATGCCAACCTTTTTTTTAAGGTAAACAGAAAAGCAATAGTATCAATCGAAGCTTGCCAAAACATTTTAGCATGGAGCAACAGTCGTTTAAAACTTACAATTGATGGAATGGACGAACCTGTTATTGTTGCCCGTGAGAAAGTAAAAGAATTTAAAAATTGGCTTGATAGGTAATTAGTTATTTGCAAACAGTTCACTTATTTTACATAAAATATTATTTTCACTAATTAAATTTATAAAGAGTTTAATAAATAAGGAAAAAGTATAAATAATACTAAATATAAAAATAGTAGTTTCATGTTAAGACTTTAAGGTTAATATAGCAATAGTTCTATAAACTTAAAAGCCTCATAACACGTTCAAATTCTGAACTTATTTTTGCTGTAATAGTAATATTTTCATTGCTTACCGGATGCTGAAACTCAATTTCAGCAGCATGCAACATCATAGTCATCATTTCCCATTTTTCTCTAAATAGCTTATTCTGCTTGTTGCAACCATGAGGTCTGTCGCCAATAATTGGGTGATGAATATGCGCCAAATGTTTTCTTATTTGGTGTAAGCGTCCCGATTGAGGGTAAGCTTCAACCAGAGAATATCTTGAGGTATTAAAACCGCTAAATGGGACATCAATTTCCGATTTTTGAATTGTTTTATAGTGCGTTAATGCCTCTTGTTCTTTGCCTTTTTCGTTCACCAACGCGTAGTCAATAGTTCCATTATCGTTTGTGAAACCACGAACAATTGCCAAATATTTTTTTTTAATCATATTCGCAGCAAATTGCTGCTGCATTAACGAATTATTGGGTTCATCAAGGGTGAATAGTAAAACTCCAGAGGTTTTTCTATCAATTCGGTGGCAGGGGTAAACAAATTGACCAATTTGATCTCTTAGTTCCTGCATAGCAAAAACTTTGACATCATCGGCATACTTCGATCGGTGAACCAGCAAACCATGGGGTTTATTTATGGCAATTAAATAAGGGTCTTGATAAATTACTTCTAACTTCAAATTATTTTTTTGGCAAATATAGAAGCATTTTAATAATAAAGGAGCTCACTATCCAAATATATCTTTCAACTTTTTAGCATACCTGCGGCTTATAACTACAGGCTCTTTAATGCTCTTTAATTTTACACGGTACGAATAATTAAACCATTTTTCAATCTCATCAATATATTCAGTATTTATTATTGAGTTACGATGAACTCTTGCAAAGTATTTCTCAGGTAGTCTTTCTTCCCATTCTTTCATGGTTTTAGTTACCAAGCCTTTTTTTCCATCATTAGTATGCACATGTGTATAATCACCATCACTGGTTATCAATAGTATCGTTTCAATTTTTAGGAATTGCATTTTTGTTCCAATCGTAGTAAATAGCCTGTCAGAATAATTTAAGGGAGCAAATGATTTTTGGGTTACTGTTGGTTCTTCTTGTAGTCTTTCTACCGATTTTTTCAACCGTTCAATATTTACAGGCTTCATCAAATAGTCCATGGCGTTTATCTCGAAAGCGCGTAACGCGTATTCGTCGTAGGCTGTTACGAAAATTATTTTACCCGGAAAATCCACTTGTTCAACCAAATCAAATCCTGTTTGCCCAGGCATCTGAATGTCAAGAAATACAATGTCAGGATTTAGCTCTTTAATAGCAGATAAAGCCGAAGGTACATCTTCGGCTTCTCCCACAGGTTCAATTCCTGGTATTTCATTTAGCATGTTGGTTAAGTCTTTTCGAGCCAATCGTTCATCGTCAACAACCAAGGCTCTAATGCTTTGCTCAGCCATATAAGTATTGTTCTTTAATTTCTATTCTGATACAAATGTTTTTTTCACCTTTTAATATCTCAAGTCTATAACCGTCACCATACGCATTTTTAAGTCGTTTTTCTACATTGGCAAGGCCAGTACCTGTGCCACCTATGTGGTTTCCATCTCCTTTGCGATCAATCCATATGCCCGAATTGCAAATTTCAAGCATTAAACCAGCCCCTGTTTTTTGGGCCGACAAGCCAATTTTTAATGGCATTTGGCTTGTCTGCATGCCATATTTTACGGCATTTTCAATTAATGGATGCAAAAGAAAAGTAAGAACTTGATAGTTTCGTACTTCATCTGCAATCTTATATTCAATCTCTAATTTCTCCTCAAACCTTTTCTTTTCAATAGAAAAGTAATGCTTAACAGCTTCTAATTCATTGATCAACGTTACAAAGGTAGCATCTTTATGTTGAAGAGAGTAACGCAAAAACTCAGAAAGTTCGGTAATCATTTCTTTAGCATGTTTTTGGTTTTCATCAACCAATGCTCGAATGGAGTTCAACGAGTTAAATAAAAAGTGAGGATTTAATTGATAGCGCAACATCTCCATTTGAGCTTTTTGTGCCATCATTTCTGCTTGTTCCGAATGTTTTTTCTCATTTTGCCAATCAATGGCATATTTAATTCCAAAATATAGCGAACTCCACGAGGTCATTAGTATAATAAAAATAAAGCTATATTTGATTAGCATGGGTAATTGTAGTCTTTGTCTAAGCACGGTATCACCATTGTCCCAAAAAAAGTGACTAACATACATATCAATATAGGTCCAAAGTAAAGTAGTTATTACAGAACCCACAACTATGGTAATGGGCAACCAGTATAAACGTTCTATTTTTGAATAAACATAGCGGTAAGGATATCGTAACCCTACGGTAATTATAAAACCAAGTACATACGTTAAACTATACAGCATTAGGTCTTCGCTGCTAAAACTCTTATACCACGTTGATATGGCTGTATATATTAAATAGTATGATAGCCAACCAATAATTTGGAGAATCCAAAACAGTTTATTTGAGCTTATTTTATTCATAGTAGTAATATTTTACCACAATATTAAGGTAAGTATTTTAAACTTGAAACAGAAAAAAGTTAAGCGGTAAAATAAATCGTTAAACGGTAATGTATTAACGCTATAGTTCTTTGATCTCACATTACCGAACCGGTATTATCATTTGAATGTCTTCTTTTGGTCTGATTATTCTATATCAAAAAACGGCAGCATGCTGATTACTCAATAAAACTAGTTTTAATCTATTTTTTATTCTTATAACCGTTTACCGACAAATACAGCCGTTTACCGAAAAAATATTTCAGAAGTCACAATTACTTCAGAAATTTGGTTATCAATTTTTTAATTAAAACACCACACTATGAATGCTTTATATTTAATACTAATAGCCTTAGGTTTTTCAGCTGGTGTTATGTTAACAACGTTAAATACTAACAATAAAGCAAAAGATATTTGTATCGAGGAAAATGAAAAAGTGCTGATTGAGGAAAATACTTCGTTTGATGTTGAAACGGAATCTCAAACGTACTTTTTATTTAATAAATACTATTAACCTTAAATCCATTAGTTTTTATATTACCCTTAAAACAAAAAAACTTAAATTCTTATCAATGTGCCCCGAATTTGTTTAGTTCGGGGTTTTTTATGTGAATTAATTGATAGAGTAAACCTTATTTCTTAGCTTTTGAAAGTCAATTTGCAAAATTTGCAAAAAACCACTTACCGAAAAGTGTAACCGTTTGTCGATTTGTTCTTCTTTATAATGTTGATGTTTCGGAAATTTGATTGTACAAAACCTTAAAACCTTTAGTCATGAAATCATTTATTAAAATAATGTTGTTTGGTGCAATTTTAACCTTGGTTATTATTGGCAGCACAGCAGTTAAGGTGCAATCGCAGCCCCTTCCATTGGAAGTTGCAGAGTGTCAAGATTTTTTTTTCTCAATAGTTGAAGGCGACGAGGCTGCAGTTAAAGCTTGCTTAGAAAAAAAACCTGAGCTTGTTAATAAAACAAACAATAAAGCCCAAACCCCATTAATGGTTGCCACAGAAGCAGGTCAAGCAAAAATTGTTGCCCTTTTAATAAAAAAAGGTGCTCAGGTTGAATCGGAGGCCATTAATGGTAAAAGAGCAATTCATTATGCCGCATTAACCACCAATTTTAAAACACTAAAAATACTTGTTGATGCCGGAGCAAATATTAACTGTCAGGATGCTGAAGGAAAAACACCACTACATTTAGCTATTTTAAATAATAGAACGGAACAAACAAGCTATTTATTAAGTAATAATGCCAACATCTCGCTTAGCGATAATAATGGAAAGAAACCTTTCGATTATGTTTCATATGAGCTTTAAAAGAACCTTTTCAATCTTTCTAGCCTGATTAATTCATGCGTTTAGTTTGATGTAGCTGTAAGGCGTCGGAATCCGCAGACATATCTTTATATTTCAAGGGTTTCGGAACGAAACAGATGCATTAAAATAAACGCACC
>JAQICC010000255.1 GCA_027858735.1 Salinivirgaceae bacterium | reverse complement strand
ATCCAGTTGTTTAAGTCTTTCTTTGTCATATCAATTGGTTTTAAAGTTTAAAAACAGCAAGATATAACATCAAATTGTTAACTTTTGGGAAGAATTATTGCCCCGCGGGGCACTAATTCTTCCCAAAATCATGCATTCTTATTTTCCGAAAACATTGTACTCTTATTTTCCGAAAACGTTGTATTGTTATTTTCCGAAAACGTTGTATTGTTATTTTCCAGTAACATACTCTCGAAAAATAGCCTTTGTGTGTACTAATGAACATTTGGAACCACACATAAGGTGCTGTAAATTAGCGGCATGTTTCTAAAGGGTATACGGAAATATTGCAAGACTGATAAAACTAAACACGCATATTTTCGCATTGCGAAAGCTACCGTGACGACATTGGCATACCTCGCCAGCGGATGCTGCTCAGTGTTGGACGTCTTGAAGAACTGCCTGACATTCGTCAAAAAGAAGCATTCATAGACCGTATCAACCAATTAGCTACCGGAAGCCCAAAACTATTCAAGGAGAACATAGAACCTGTTGTGGAACGCTTGGCTCAACATTTTTATAACGAACTGCGATTAAAAAATAAAATAGACTTTAAGCCAAAGAAAAACAGCAACTATGAAATCGTAAAACTCAATACATTAAAAAACAAAGATGTACGCGAATTTGGAGCTGAATCAATCTGTTATCAAGCTTTTGAGCAGTTAAAAATCGGCAAGTACTTACGAGCCCGTAAGTGGTCAGATGAAGATATAAATTTGGCAACAACACATATCATTAGCCGTGCAATTTATCCGGCATCAGAATACAAAACAGTTTCCTGGATAAAAGAAAACTCATCGGTTTGCGAAATATCCGGTTGTGATCGGAAAAAAATCACAAAAGACAAGCTCTATAGTATTGCCCACAAATTATTCAGGGAAAAAGATGGTTTAGAATCATTTCTTTCACGTTGCACAAATGAATTGTTCAATTTAGAGGATACGGTTATTCTATACGACTTGACAAATACTTATTTTGAAGGTAGTATGATAGAGAGCAAGCTGGGGAAGTTTGGACGAAGTAAAGAGAAACGCAGTGACGCCAAACTCATTGTGTTAGCCCTTGTGGTCAACCGTGAAGGTTTTTTGAAATACTCTGATATTTTTGAAGGTAACACCACCGACAGTTCCACATTGAAACATATCGTAAAAAAACTAAATGAAAAGTCCGGCTATGGTTCACAAAAACCTACGATAGTAATGGATGCAGGTATTGCTACTGAAGACAACATCACATTTCTAAAGCAACAGGGGCACGATTATCTCTGCGTAGCACGTTCAGGGTTGAAACAATATAAGGCAGATAGTAGCAAAAAGCCTGTAGAGATTAAAGACAAAAAAGCTAGTCCGATAGAGGTGTTGCGTGTCCGCAGCCAACGCAATGACGATGCCTACTTTTGGGTAAAAAGCTACACAAAGGCGTTAAAAGAAAAAGGGATGTCATCGAAATTTGCCCAAGGCTTTGAAGAAGGTCTTAGATCGATACAAAATGGCATCAGTTCAAAAGGGGGAACAAAAAAGTTGGACAAAGTATGGGAGCGTATAGGACGATTAAAACAGAAGTACCCATCAACCCATCAATATTATGAAATAACAGTAAAAGATAACGGTAAAGGCATTACAACTGAGTTAACCTACCAAGAAAAAACAGACGTAAAAGCAGACCAAAAAGCTGGTATTTATTTTTTGCGTACCTCATTGGATATAAAGGATGAAAAAACAATTTGGACAATATACAATGCCATCAGGGAAATAGAATATACGTTCAGGGTATTGAAAACGGAACTTGATCTGCGGCCAATTTACCATAAAACCGATCAGGCCGCTATGGCTCATTTACATTTAGGGTTGCTGGCGTACTGGCTTGTTTCAACTATCCGCTACCAGCTGAAAATGAAAGAAATTAACCATGACTGGCGAGAAATCGTTCGTATCATGAATACCCAAAAAGTAGTTACCACTACCGTAGAAAGCAAGCAGGGGGCAACCATCAATATCAGGCAGTGCAGTGAGCCAGATGAAAAAACAACAATAATCTATCAGAAATTAAAATATAACCCTATATACCTGCCCAGAAAAAAATCCGTGTGGCACACTGTAGATAATCAAAAAAAATTAAAAGCTAATAGTCAGCCACTTGCTGACCCGTAGGCTGCAATGTAGGTTAAAAAAGGAGGCAGCATGATTTATTATCTCAAATAAGTACCAAACCTTTTTTTAAATAGGTCGTCTTTATAAATATACAATGAAAATAATATGGCGAGCACATTCATTATTGCAAATAGAACACAGTGGAGTGAAGCAAACTGCTTACAACTTTACAAACTTTATG
>JAQICC010000023.1 GCA_027858735.1 Salinivirgaceae bacterium | reverse complement strand
AATCGAGCATTACATCACGTGCATATTCAATTCCGCCGTACTCTTGTACGGTTTCAATAATTTGCGCCACTTCACTTTTGCTTTTATTCTTCTTTTTTAGCAATTTCAATATTGCGCGTCGCCCACCAGTATCCAATTGATTTTTAGCGTAAATAAGTGGAAGTGTTAATTTTTTCTCTTTAATATCGTTGCCTGATGGTTTCCCGGTAATTCCATTGGATTCGTAGTCGAACAAATCGTCTTTTATTTGAAAAGCCATACCAAGATGCATACCAAACGTTTCCATATCGGCAACAGCCGCATCGGAAGCATTCACACTTTTAGCACCTGCTTTTGCACATGCAGCAATAAGTGTGGCGGTTTTTTGCTCAATAATTTTGAAATACACCGTCTCGTTAATATTTAATTTTCTCGACTTTTCAATTTGCAACAATTCGCCTTGACTCATCTGATCTACGGCAGTGGAAACAACTTCGAGCAGTTCAAACTCTTTATGCTTTACGGAAAGTAATAGTCCGCGGGCTAACAGATAATCGCCAATTAGCACTGCAATTTTATTTTTCCAAAGTGCATTGATAGAGAAAAAACCCCGACGGAAGTTAGAATCATCTACCACATCGTCGTGCGTGAGCGTGGCGGTGTGCATAAGTTCAATAAGCGCTGCAGCATGGTAAGTTGCATCGTTTATTTTTCCGTGCATGCCTGCTGATAAAAAAACGAGCATGGGTCGCATTTGCTTCCCCTTGGTTTTCAGTATAAAATTGGTTATTATATTAAGTAGTGGAGTAGTGCTCTTCATCGATTTTTTAAAGTAATCGTTGAAGTGCCGCATTTCCTCTTTTATAGGATCGTTAATTGTTGCTAATTTTGCCATCGAAATTGTATCATTGATATTGGAAAAGAACGAACGAACATATCATTTTTTTATGATATTGTCGTTAAAATATGGGTGTTTTTTTACTTTTAGCTCTTAAATTGACTCAATACCGCACTTGTGAAAAATGAACATTTAAAAAATATTATTGCCTCCTTACCGGATAAACCCGGTGTTTATCAATACTTTGATAAAGACGGAAAAATTATTTATGTAGGAAAAGCAAAGCGTTTAAAGAAGCGTGTTTCATCTTACTTTACCAAGCAGCACGATAGTGCAAAACTTCGGATTTTAGTTTCGAAAATTGCCGACATCAAAACGTTAATTGTGGAGCGGGAAGAAGACGCATTGCTGTTGGAGAACAACCTGATTAAAAAATATCAGCCGCGTTACAATGTAATGCTTAAAGACGATAAGACCTTTCCCTGGATATGCATTAAAAATGAACCATTTTCACGGGTATTTAGCACGCGAAATGTATTAAAAGATGGTTCGGCATATTTTGGTCCATACACTTCAGGAAAAATGGTAAAGATAATGCTCGATTTTATACACAAAACCTATAAAATTCGCACATGCAGCCTTGCTTTAAATACTAAAGATATAGCGGAAGGGAAATTTAAAATATGCCTCGAACATCACATTGGAAATTGCAAGGGGCCATGCGAAGGTTTACAAACCGAGCAAGACTACATGCAAAATATTGATCATATAAAAAATATTCTAAAAGGAAATATTAAAGAGGTGATTAACTGGTTGGAAACAGAGATGCACCGACTGGCAAAAAACTACGAATTTGAAGAGGCCGAGGAAATTAAACAAAAGCTTCAACTGCTGAAAAACTATCAGAGTAAATCTACCATTGTAAATCCGGCTATTCATAATATAGATGTTTTTTCTATTTATGATACGGAAAAGGCTGCATATGTTAATTTCATTAAAGTGAGTAATGGATCTATTATTCAGTCACATACAGTTGAAATAAAGAAACGGCTAGACGAAACTAAAGAAACGTTACTGGCATTTGCCATTACCGATATTCGTGACAAGGTACATAGTAACGCTGAAGAAATACTATTGCCAATAGAAATTGACTATCCGGTAAAAAAGGTAACAGTTCCACAGCGCGGCGATAAAAAGAAGTTGCTGGAGCTTTCGGAACGCAATGCTAAGTATTTTGCACTGGCACGTAAAAAACAAATGGATAAAGCCAATCCGCAGGAGCGTGTGGACAGATTAATGGAAACCATGCAAAAAGATTTGCGTCTGAAAGAGCCTCCCATTCATATTGAAGGGTTCGATAACAGCAATATTCAAGGTACAAACCCTGTGGCAGCATGCGTTGTATTTAAAAATGGAAAACCGGCCAAACGAGAATACCGAAAATATAATATCAAAACAGTAACTGGCCCCGACGATTTTGGTTCCATGACAGAAATAATTCATCGGCGTTACTCACGCTTACTGAATGAGCATAGCCCACTCCCACAACTCATTGTAATTGACGGAGGGAAAGGCCAATTGAATGCTGCACTTAAAAGTTTAGATCAATTGAATTTACGTGGAAAAATTGCTATAGTTGGAATCGCTAAAAAGCTTGAAGAAATTTATTTTGCAGATGATCCGTACCCGTTGTACTTGGATAAAAATTCCCCGACACTTCGTGTAATTCAGCATATCAGAAACGAATCGCACCGATTTGGCATAACCTTTCACCGCGATAAACGCAGTCAGCACTTTACAGGTTCGGCCTTGGATAATATTCCCGGTGTAGGCCCAAAAACTGTATCGGCTTTATATGAAAAGTTTAAAACGTTAAGTTCAATTAAAAATGCTAAATTAGATGATTTAGAAGCTGTTGTAGGTAAATCGAAAAGTCTGGTTATAAAGAATTATTTTCAAAAAAAATAAGGGAATCTTTCACCAAAAAGACCCCCTTATTACATTATGAAAAAAAGAAAGTTTAAGCATTCATTGTGCTCTCAACTTCTTCTACAGTAATTGGAATACGTTTACCAATCAGTTCACATCCTTTATCTGTAATCAACAAGTCATCTTCGAGGCGAACTCCTCCAAAGTCGATGTATTCACGAACTTTATCGTAATTAATAAAATCGGCAAATTTCTTTTCTTCTTCCCATTTATCAATAAGTTCGGGAATAAAATAACAACCGGGCTCATTGGTAAGCACAAATCCGGGTTGAAGGTGGCGTCCGAGTCTTAATCCGGCAAGTCCAAATATTTCAGAACGTTTGGTATCATCATCGTAGCCCACATAGTTTTCGCCAATGTCTTCCATATCGTGTACATCGAGTCCCATCATGTGGCCTAAGCCGTGGGGTTGGAAAAGAGCATAAGCACCAGTGCGTGCCGCCTCAACCGGATCGCCTTTCATTATTCCAAGCTCTTTCAATCCGGCAGCTAACGTACGAGCTGCTTCTAGGTGTACATCGAAATAGCGAATACCAGGTTTAGCCATTGCGGTAGCATTATTATTGGCAGCTAAAACGATATTGTAAATATCTTTTTGCTTTTGAGAAAATTTTCCTCCTACCGGGATAGTTCGGGTAAAGTCACTGGCATAATGCATTCCGGTTTCTGCTCCGGCATCGCAAAGCATTAGTCGGCCTTCTTTAAGTGTAAGACTGTGATCGTGATTGTGCAACGTTTGACCATTTTGAGAAAGAATTACCGGGAATGATAGCATTCCACCTCCCGCAACAGCAATACCTTCGATGGTACCGGCAATTTTTTGTTCCCACACGCCGGGCATGGCCATTTTCATGGCAGTTACATGCATATCGTAACCAACGTCAGTAGCTTTCTTAATTTCTTGAATTTCATACTCATCTTTAATACTACGAAGAGCTACAACTGACTTAATTAATTCTACTGATTGATACCGATTTACCTCAGTTGCTTTTATTCCTGTGAGCGCCTCGAGCAGCAGCTGGTTTTCTGCTCTGTACTGTGGCAGAAAATGAACTTTACGTCCTTGATCAACTGCTTTTTTTATATAGTCGAATAATTGGTTATAAGATCGCGAATCGGTAATTCCGACCTGAGCACAACGGTCTTTCATTGAAGGTTGCGGCCCCATCCAAATAATATCGTCCATTGTAACGTCATCGCCAAACACAATATTTTCGCCACTATTGATATCGATAGCTCCGGCGAGACCCGGAAAATCTAATCCAAAAAAGTATAGAAAAGAACTGTTTTGTCGAAAATGGAATGTATTGGCGGGTGCATTCATAGGTGAATCGGGATGACCCGGAATTAAAATAATTCCATCCGACATTTTTTTCATTAATCGGTTACGTCGTTCGGTATAAACTTCTTTTTTAAACATATGATAAATTTTTCTGGTTGATAAAAGAATTCCTACAGGGTGAACATATTTTATGCTAAAATAAGGATTTGGGGTGGTATTTCAATATGGAAACTAAAAATTGTGAGTTTATAAAAGACAAATAAGGGAAGAACCTATCTATTCACAAAACGAGATATGAATAGCATTGTTCTTCCCTTTTTTAATAAACACAAATACTAACCAAACAAATAAGTTTTGGGCTTTAATAGCGGCGTAACCCTAATATTTTCTATTTGAATGAATAAACATTGATTATTTATCTATTATTTAGTGTGTTTTATAATACTATTTGGACATTTTACAGTTGTGTTCCATGTGGAACATTTTTGGGTATTATAGACTTCCTCCTGAACCATCTTTTTCATAATCGAGCGATCGCTGGATTTTTTTCGGTGTTTCGCCCCAATTAAACTTGTACGATAAATCGATGGCAAACAAATATGGAGCCTCCACCTGATTTGTCGTTGAGTATTCATAATTGGTATCGTAGCGCTCCGAAGCACTATACGTAAAGTTAAAGTTACAAGGAACGATATAACCACCAACACTAAATTGATCAGTAACTTGCCCCTCAAATCCAACAAACATTAACAAATCACGTTGATACCTGGATTTGTATTGAAGTCGTTCTGATTGATATTGTGCAGAAAGCATAAACCCAATTTTCTTTTCTTTCCAAGGCGAAATATTGAGGGAACCATTGACGGCCCATGTTGTAAGTTCTTCGCTATAATTATTTGGTCCGGTGACACCCGAGCGGTATAAACGACCATTGGCATTAATTTTTAACCAATGCGAAACTCCTACCGAAGCAGTAAGTCCCATTCCGTAGGAATAATACTCTCCAATATTTTGAGATTGTGTAACTGAAATCCCGTCTTCATTGATAAAAGTATTGCTTTGAATTCCATTTTGACTATAATCTACAAATAGCTTTGGAGCAATATAATTGGATTTATAATTAAGGGCATACTGTAATTCAGTACGATTAATAATTTGAGGTTTCAGATTAGCATTCCCCTTAGACAATGATAAACTATCGGTTTGAGTAACAAATGGGTTCAATTGAGCCATTGACGGGCGATCAATTTGTCGGCGAGCACTTAATTTAATGGACGATTGATCGTTTATACTATATTGCAAATTTACTTGAGGTAAAAACTCCATATATTCATTATTGGCATTTTTATCTATTTTGGCAAAAGAGTATGCATATCGCAAACCTGTACTTAGTTGGAAGTCGCCCATGGTGGTGGCACCATTAAAATAGGCTTCCTGGCGAAATTCCTGATAATAAAATTTATATAAATCGCGACTATCTGAATCAAAACTATTATTATATTTTTGAAAATAACTCCAATAGCCTGCTTTTAACATCCAATCTCCTAAAGGGCGCGAATAGTCATTCCTCCATTCGAACATATTTCGCTTATTTTCAATATTTTCATAACGTTTAAATAAATCTATTTCTACCTCATTTTGATCCATAAAAAAGTAATCGTAGGCATAATCGTTTTCATAATTAGCTTTGTAATTATAATAGTTTAGTTGGCTTGTAAACTCATGCTTTTTTTCATCAAACAAATACCGATAAAAAGCACTTTGATATACACCACGTCCACTACTAATCCTATCCATATATAATGTATATTCATCAGATAAAACATCATCAGAAAACTGTTTGCCATTTTGGGTGTAGTCTACATTATTGCTAAAATGATTATAATAACTACCAAAAATATTTAGTGTATGGTTTTCAGACAGAAATAGATCGACACCATAATTAACGGTATTATTTAACCATTTAGCTATACCCTCACCTTCTTCCACTAACAAACTGCTTTCACTTGGATTATGAATTAATGTTGAACTTTCACTCAATGCTGTAAATTTCTCAAAGTGGGCGCGATCGGTAACAAATATTCTATATTTCTCAGTACCATATTCAATGCTGCCGGTATGATTTCCTACAATAGCTTCCGGATTGGGAATCTGAGCTGACAAACTACCCCTTCCTCCTTTAGGCAACTTTAGCAGAACTATTTGAATTACAGCATCAATATCTGCATCGTATTCTACACCTGGATTAGTTATAATTTCTACCTTATTAAAATCATCAGCATTCAATTGTGCAACATAATCTTTATCGCGTTTAATGCCATTAACTATGTAAAGAATATTACTCGTTCCTTCGAGCGAAACATTATCCTGGAAATCGACACTGACACCCGGAATATGCTTTAATACATCCATACCCCCGTTGGAAAGTTCTTTTACCCGACTATTAATGGTATAGACTGTGCGATCAATCTCTTGCTTACCTTTGAGACGTTCCTCTTCAATAGTAACTTCTTCTAATTTGGTTAGGTTTTCTTTTAGTTGAATTGCACCTAAGTTTAACTCACTGGATGAGCTTGTTAACTGTACATACTGAGTTTGTTTTTCGTAGCCCAGGTAACTAACTTCCAAAAGGTATTCACCTAAAGGAATTTCGGATAGTGCAAACTGTCCATTTTCATCAGTAATTAACCCTTTAAAGAGGGTTTCCTTACCGTTTTGAAACAGGCGAACATTGGCATAAGGCACAACTTCGCTATGCGATAATGTAATTACGGTCCCCCGAATTTCTCCCGGAAAAGATTTAGCAAATGCCGAAGCGGGTTGAAAAAGACATAGCGATATCAGTACCGCAAAAAGTAGACTTTTGGGTTTCATAAAAAAAAAGGTTTTAAGGTTTAATAAATAGGTTTGTCAATAAGACGATTCTATTATCCAATTGTTACAGTTGGATAATTTTTTATGCGAAAAGAAAGAAACCATGAAAAAACGAATACCTATATTTGTCCCTATTAACCAAATGAAAAAAATATGAACACAATTAATTTAGCTATCCAGGTACTACCACAAAAGGTAGAGGACACTTATGCAGTGGTCGATAAGGCAATAAAAATAATTGAAGAAAGTGGTATAAAATATAGAGTATGCCCTTTTGAAACCGTAATAGAGACTACGTGGGAGAAGGCTATAGAAATAATCACGTTAATAAAAGAAGAAGTTTTACTCTATGCTCCTTCTACTCTTATTAACATGAAATTACAAGCTGCCGCAGGGAAAGATATCAGCATAGAAGATAAGACCGGTAAATACGACAAGTAAATGCGCAACAAATAAAATAAAGCGGTTGTTCTAGTTTACGCATTTGACATAAAGAACGACCGCTTTATTCATATAAATCGACAAATTGGAATTTATCGACGTCAAATAACCCTTTATCGCCCAGCTTAAGCGATGGAATAACCAACAAACTCATAAATGCTAATGTCATAAAAGGCGACTGCAATTTAGATCCAAGGGATTTGGTCTTGTTATCAATAGAAGTATATTTCTTAGCCATATTTATAACACTGTCATTCGCCATTAATCCACCAATCGGCAGCGGTAATACCTCCTGTTCTTCTTTATTATTCAAGGCTATACCCCCACCATTTTGAATAATAGCATTAACTGCTTTCACAATATCTTCATCGTTTGCGCCTACCGCAATAATATTATGGGAATCATGAGCCACACTTCCGGCAATTGCACCTTTTTTTAGTCCAAATCCATGAACAAAACCAACTTGAGCGACAGGTTCAGATTGATATCGATTAATTACAACAATTTTTAAATAATCCTTTTCAAGATTGGGCAACAATTTTCCATTATTATTGGGCAAGTATTCAACAATTTTTCCAGTAATTAGTTCCCCATCGTAAGCGTCGATAATATTTACTTTTTTTCCTTTATCTTCAACTTGAACATGATAATCCGAAATAGGTTGAACACGGAAATTATTAACCGTATTATTTGAAGTTATATCTTCAGTAACGACTGTATCAGCGTAAATATCATTTCCGTTAACAATTGTTTGTTGAACCTTAAGTTCAGTAAGATTATTTACCTTTATAAAATCCGCTCTACTATTCTCCGTTAAATCTCCGAAAGGTAATTGATAATGTTTAATTGCATTAACAGAGGCCGCCTTTAGAACATCAAATATATTATATCCTTTCTTCAAAGCCTTTTTTACGAAAATATCTATATGTCCCTGCATCAATGTATCGGGATGAGCATCGTCAGTGCAAAACATAACTTGATCGGGGAACTCTTCAATTAATGGATGAAGTGCCTCAAAATTACGTGCAGCACTCCCCTCACGTATTTGGATTTTCATTCCTGCCAATATTTTCTCTTTAGCTTCGTCGTAAGAAAAGGCTTCATGGTCGGTACTAATTCCTGCCTTTATATATTTTTTTAATTCGTCACCACTTAAGCCCGGTGCATGACCATCTATAAGTTTATTGAAGTTTTTGGCAATTTGAATTTTACGTAGCACTTCATCATCATCGAATATGACACCCGGGAAATTCATCATTTCCGATAAAGCAACAGTATAATATTTTTCAAAAATGGCATTAACATCACCACTATTTAAAACAGCACCTGCCGTTTCAAAAGAAGTAGCGGGAACACAAGAGGGAACTCCAAAAAATATTTCAATAGCTGAACCTTGAGCCTCCCTATACATAAAATCAAACCCTTCTACACCACATACATTTGAAATTTCATGAGGATCGGTAACTACCCCCACAGTCCCAAATTTCTTAACATGATCGGCAAAATATTTTGGAGAAACCATAGAGCTTTCGATATGCACATGCGCATCAATAAAACCTGGTAAAAAATACGGCTTTGTCACATCTTCTTTCCCTATGATCAAAATCTTTTTAATTTTTGAATCCAAAACTAAGATTTCCCCATAAAAAATTCGCGAATTCGACACATCAACAATATTACCTACATATTTCTCCATAATTTCAAATATTTTAGTGTTTATTTTTCCACGTGGAACCTAAAGTATAGGTTTAATTGTTCCACGTGGAACAATTACTTAATAAATCACCTTCCATGTTTCACGTGGAACATATTATCTCCCCATAAAAACGAGTAATACGTTAATATCAGCGGGGCTAACGCCGGATATTCTACTTGCCTCAGCAATTGTTTTTGGTTTGTGTTTATTTAACTTCTGTCTTCCTTCCGTAGAAATAGATTTGAATTGACTAAATTCTAAATTCTCCGGAATAAGAATACGTCCTAATTTAGTAATTTTTTCAGCACTATTTTTCTCCCGGCTTATATAGCCCTCGTATTTAATTTTAATTTCGACGGAATCCCGTATCTCTTTCGGATAAATATTATTCGTGATAAGTGCAATAATTTCCTCTAACCGAACCTGAGGACGCAATAAAACTTTTTCAATTTTTGACTTTTGCTTTATTCCAGGAGTTCCTTTTTCTTCTAAATAGCTATTAATTTGATCTGGAGATACACTAAAGCCTTTTATTAGTTTTAATAATTCCTCTATCCTCTCGTATTTTTCATTAAATTGTTGCCATCTATCATCTTTAACAAGCCCAATATTCTTTCCTAATGGTGTCAATCGTTCATCGGCATTATCTTGACGCAATAAGATTCGATATTCGGCCCGACTTGTAAACATACGATAAGGTTCAGTCACTCCTTTAGTGATTAAATCATCAATAAGAACACCTATATATGCTTGATCGCGCTGAAGTATAAATGCAGGTAAGTCATTATTTTTTCGGTGTGCATTTATTCCTGCAATTAAACCCTGTGCAGCGGCTTCTTCATATCCGGTAGTCCCGTTAATTTGTCCAGCAAAGTAAAGGTTTTCAATAAATCGGGTTTCAAGCGTGTAATGCAAATCTGTAGGATCGAAAAAATCGTATTCAATCGCATAGCCTGGCCTAAAAATCTTCACGTTTTCTAAACCAGGAATAAGTTGCATTGCCTTGACTTGAACATCCCAGGGTAAAGAGCTACTAAAACCATTAATATAATACTCAACAGTATCTCTACCTTCTGGCTCCAAAAATAGTTGATGTCGATCTTTATCGGCAAAGGTGATTATTTTATCCTCGATACTGGGACAATATCTTGGTCCTATACTTTTAATAGTTCCATTAAAAAGTGGCGAAAATTCGAAGCCGGTTCTCAATTGTTCATGCACACCGGAATGCGTATAAACAATAAAACAACTACGTTGCTTATCAATATGTTTTCCTTCATTCAAATAACTAAACACTCCCCCTCCTTCATCTCCAGGTTGCTCCTCCATTTTAGAAAAGTCGATGCTACGTCCATCTAAACGTGCAGGCGTGCCAGTTTTTAAGCGTTGAATATTAAAGCCATAATTACGAAGTTTTTCAGACAATCCGGTACTGGCTGAATCTCCAGCTCTACCCCCTTTTATTTGAATTTTACCTATGTGCATTAATCCATTGAGAAACGTACCATTGGTCAGTATAACAGATTTAGTGCTAAACTTAAAACCCATTCTTGTAGTAACGCCAGTAATTATTTCATTTTCTATGGTAAGATCGATGACCAAATCCTGAAAAAGATCTACATTTGGGTTGCTTTCTAAATAGGTTCTCCAAGCGCGTGCAAACTCAACGCGATCACTCTGGGCTCTTGGTGACCACATAGCAGGACCTTTACTCCGATTAAGCATGCGGTACTGAATCAGACTTTTATCTGTAACCAAAGCCTGGAATCCTCCTAATGCATCTATTTCCCGTGTAATTTGTCCTTTAGCAATTCCACCAATAGCTGGGTTGCACGACATTTCGGCAACTTTATTCAAATCCATTGTAATTAATAATACCCGCGATCCTAAATTACCGGCAGCCATTGCCGCTTCACATCCGGCATGTCCAGCTCCTACTACAATAATATCATACTTCGGTAACATGACTATACTCCTTTATGTAATAATTTTCTTTGCTTCTCATTAATTGTGCCTCTTCTTCAGTTTTGTCTTTGTAACCACATAAATGAAGAATGCCATGAATAACTACACGTAGAAATTCGTCTTCTTTGGAAACATTAAAACTATTTGCATTATCAATTATACGGTCTTCACTAATAAATAAATCTCCGGAAACAACTTTATCTTCTACATAATCGAAAGTAATAATATCTGTGTAAAAGTCGTGATTCAAATGCTCCCTATTCATATCAAGCAAGTATGAATCGCTGCAATTAATAATATTAATATCGCCTAACTCATAACCTTCGTTGATTATAGATTCATTAATCCATTTTTTTATACGGTCGAAACTTGCCGTGCATATACCATGCGATATATCGGCAGACAGAAATTCTATCATAAATAAAACGTATTTGTAAACAAAATAAACAGGCTAACGCAGAGTTTATTTATGATTTCCTCTCATAAATTTGAGGACAACTCTGCGTCCTTTATTCTCGAAAAGTATTTCGTCTGATAATTTAATCATTAAAAAAATACCTCTTCCGTGGGGCTTTTCTACATTAATGGGTCTGGTAGGATCAGGTACTTTAGTATAATCGAATCCAGGGCCTTGATCCTCTATAATAAAAACAAAATGGTCGTCAGTAGTAGCAAAGTCTAACTGAACAGTTTTTTTTACATTCCGTTTATTTCCATGAATAACACTATTGGTTACAGCCTCTAAAACAGCAATTAATATATTGCCATATATATCTTTGTCAAGATTATACTTCTTATTAATTTCGTCGATCAATTGCTCTACAATGCAAATGTTCCTAATATCGGAGGCTATAGCTAACTTTTTATCCATTCTCGTTTAAAATTATACTACGAATTTAATTATTTTCGAGTTCATTTACGTAATTATCATATTTTCTTTGAAAAAAATATTTTAATGGAATCCGTTTTCGATGCAAGATTCGTTCTTGTATTTTTTGTAATTCCTTCTCAATTAGCAATGAATCTGGTTGACTTAATTGATAATCCTGAGCTGTTTGCGACTCGCGCTTGTCGTCTTTTTCTCTTTCTTGCTCAGCTTTTTCAGCCTGTAGCATGCGCGTCATAATCTGATCCTGGCGTTGGATCAAATTATCAGAAATATTTCGCTGAAGAATATCATTAATATTTTGGTCAACCATTTTATTAATCTGCTGTAGTGATTGTTTTGTTTTAGATCCAATTTGATCAGATTGCATCATTTGCTGTAAAAGCTGTTGCATTTTTTCCTGTTTACTTAGCATTTCAGAAAGCTTTTTACTATTGCCCTTACTTCCTTTACCACTTTTTTTACCTTTTTTCATTTCATCGATCATCTCTTGCAAGCTTTTCTTAAAACTTTTCTGTTGTTTTTTCATTCCACCCATTCCAGGTTTCGAGGGTTTACCACTCTTTTTACAATCTCCACCCTTTCCGCTCATGCTGTTTTTCATATTTTTTAGCGATTCGCTAAGCATTAATACTAAATCGTTGGCATTTTGCATGATAACCTGTTGGTGTACGCCTATACTTTTAGGTCGCTCTTTAGAAAAATTCTCTTTTATACGACTTAAATGAATATTAATATCTTTTAACTGACTACCGATTTGCGAGGCTATTTGAGGGTTTCGCATACCAATAGCCTGCAAACTATCTTCAATAGCTTTAAAACGGTCTTTTAGGCCTAATTGTTCCCTTTTTTCAAGATTAGTGAAATTTATTGTACCACCAAAATCATTAATAAATTTCTCCTGTGTAAAAGAAAACAATAACACATTCTCTAAAATATTCCGGATAAGTTCAACATCTTCGCCTTGCTGCTGCTGCATAGCTGCATTCATATTTGCCTCTATTTGGTTGGCCAATTTTTGTATATCTTCCGAAGGATTTTGCTTTTGATCATCGCTTTGACTAAAATTATCCGTTTTCTTTTTTAGTTCTTGTTTTTCCTGATTAAAGTCGTCAAGATTTAACGGGTCTTCCAGTTCATCATTCTTTGAAATGTTTTCATCGTGCTTTTTAAGCTCATCGTCTAACTGCTTAGCAAGTGAATCCTTTTCTGATGCAGATAGTTCTTCTTTTTGTTTAAGTTTATCGTACTCTTTACTGAGTTCACGCAACTTTTCAATAATCCGTTCCTGTTCTCTCTCAACTTCGAATCGTTTTAATTGCTCTAAGTTTCTATCTAATTCTTTCTCCAAATCCTCCATGGAAAAATCTACATCGTCATTCTCAGGTAATTCATTATTTTTTTTCAATGCTTCCTGAAGTTCCTGGAGTTCTTTCAACATTTCCATTAACTCTTCATCCATCAACCTACTAAGCATTTCTTCCAACAGTTTCTTTTTTTCTCTTAATGCTTCTGAACCTTTTTGTGGCGAAATCTGTTTAAGGTCTTCTCTAATCTGATTTATTTGTTCAGATACTTTCTTAATTTCATTAGTTGTATTTTGTAAATTATCGGCCAATTGTTTTTGTTCCCATTGTGTGAGATTTTCACTTAACAGTTTGGTCTTAATTTGCAGTTTGTCTTGTTTCAACCGTTTAAGAAGATCATTTCCAAAATTGAGTTTTTCCTTTATTTGGTCAAACTTTTTATTCTCTAAATCGCTAAGCTTTTTTTCAGAGGGAATACTTCCGTAGATACTTCCACTGCGCACACTTTTATATGGATAAAACGGATCGTTATCGCGAATTTCCATATACAACTCTACTGTTCGATTTTGAATTAATTCCCGATAATCCTTTAGGTTTCCTTTGTAATAGAAAGATTGGCTCACCGTATTTTTATTAAAAATAACAGGAAATTTATGCAAATTATCCCCTTCCTTAATTACAAATTGAAAATCGTAAAAACCGTAATCGTCACGGATATTTCCACGAAATACAAAATGTCCTAAATCGGTAATTTCTTTATCTTCAACCTGAATAACAGGAAATGCATCCGGAATCATTGAAGTTTTAAATGAAACTGTATCGCTATTAGGGTTTGTATTATTCTGAGGCACTAAAAAATAATCAAAGGATGAAAAAAACTGATTGGAATAGGAAAATTCATTTGTTTGAACCATGCTAAACTCTTCGTTATCAATTCCAATCAATAAAGAATCGGTATCATAAGCATTTATAATCCACTGGAGCTTACTACCATAATGAAATTGAAAATTACCACTGTGATTGATTATATATGCATCAGCTCCGGTATATTGCGGAGGTTCAACTTTTACCTTAATACTTTTAATGGTAGGTACAGGAATACATTTAATAGCAATTAAGGCTGAACGGTACTCATCATTGGTAATATAAAAGTTCAAATCCTGCCTAACATTTTTAAATGTATAATTGAAAAAATTAGAAGAATCGCGCATTAAAATCCTTTGCGATCCAATTTCTACAAACAATTGTTCTGGCAAAAATTGGCCTGAAACCTCAACTTGAACTGTAAAAGAAGAACCTTTTTGAACCTCAAGCTTTTTATTGACCACCTGAACCTGATACGGTAAAAACGCCTGTTGATTGTTAAAGGTAAATAGTCGATTACTTGAATATTTAACAGCATCGGGTACAAGAAATAAAACTGAGAGAGAAATAAATAATACAAGAATAAATGCTAAAAACTGTCGCACCAAGGTTTTAACAGAGAAGAAACCATGTGTATTAGCGATATTAATATGTTGAACTTTTTGTGCAACGCTGGCTTTAATTAAATCCGATTGTTGGTCATATTCCTCCAACTCCAGTATATTGGTCAACCGATCGTCAATGGTGCGATCTTGTTCACCAATAATTTTAGCAAACCAAAGCTTATTATATTGACCAGGATAAATTAGCCAAAAAATCAATGGTTGAAGAATATAAAATACAAAGAGGCCACCGAGTATGAGATAATAGCCTATGCGTAAATATGTAATAAATTGAGATGAAAAATTAAGAGCCAGATCTGCTAATATTAAAAAGAGCAGCGTAACCATGAGGAAAATTGTCCAAAACATAAAGCCTTTCAATAGATTTCGGACAAAATACCGATTACGTACTTTATGTAAAAACTGATGTATATGTTTTAATTCTGTCATTATTTTCCGGCTAACCAACGTTCAGGATCTAATTTTGTACTTTCTCGCCAAACCTGGAATTTAAATGTTCCTATTCCCTCGCGTTTATCTGTATGTACAATACCAATAGTTTGCTTACTTTCAACTTTTTCTCCAACTTTTACAAATACTTCATCGAGATTACTGTATACAGTTAAATATTTTCCATGACGGATAATACATGTTTTATTTAATCCTTTAATTACAAATATTTTACGCACTTCTCCGGTAAAAATAGCACGAACCATTTCTCCGGCATTGGTACTAATATTTACTCCATCGTTTCGTGTATATATTCCTCTTAAAACCGGGTGTGGATGTTCTCCAAACTTTTCTGTAATAATACCCCGTTTAGTTGGCCAGGGTAAGCGGCTTTTATTACTGGCAAAATTATCATCAATCAATTGTTCCTCTGGCGTTAAATCAAAGTTAGTTTTTCGCTTACTTCTGGCAATCTCTTCAGCGATAAGAGCTTGAATTTGATCTTGTAATTTTTGGGCCAGAGCTTGCTTAGCTATTAATTCATTCTTTAACTCTTGCTCCTTTTGACTCAATTGTTGAACGGCACTTTTTTGATTCGACTGTTCATCAGCCAACAAATTGGCCTCATGTTTTTTGTCTTTTAATAAATTATACTTTTTATCTTTATCGACACTTAATTCTGCAATTTTTTCTTGTATGATACCTTGCGTAGCGTGTATACTGGCAGCTTGCTTTCGCCGGTATTGATTGTAGTGCCGTAAATACTTTAACCGACGATAGGCCTGATTAAAATCAGTTGCACTAAACACAAACATTATACGATCGTACGAACTACGATTTTTGTAAGCATAATAAATCAGTTTTGCATACTCTTCCTTTATATCTTCAAGATCGCCTTTTAATGATTCAATAATTATTTGATTTTCAAGGATTTTAGAATTGATGGTTTCAATATCTGTTTCCAGTTGATAAATAAGTTGTTTCCTTAAACTAATTTTTTCGCGAATTATAGCTAACTGATTAATAGATAAATTCCTTTTTCGAATATTCTTTTTGAGTAGATCGTTTGTATAACTAATATCTTTAATAATACCACGACGTTTTTCCTCTAAAACATCACGCGTTTGTGCTGTACTAGAAAGCGTAAGAATCATTAGAACCGAAAAGCCAACTATAAAGCGTATTATGGCCATACTCTTTCAAATTTGTTTGGTATTCTAAATGGCAATTTTATGGTACTATTCACGATAATTTTCTTATAATTCAATTCTACTATATGAAACTTACCCTCCTTCTCTAACTCAATATTAATTTGTTCGGGCAATTTTTGATTTTCTACGTCAATATAATCGCTAAAGTGAACCTTTAATTTAGCTTTTTTAGAAAAATCTGTAAAAATCATCGAAGTAAGCTTCCTTAGCGCCGGGTGAATCTGATATGTTGTCATATTCTTATTCTCATGAGTATATTCAACATTATACAATCCACTTTCGGTACGATTAACTACCTGATTTTCTGAAGAATTATCAATGATAAACCGATTGGTTAGAATTTGTTCTATTGTCTTATAATCAATATCAATATTATACTTCGAGTTGAAATATGCATAATCGCTTATGAAAAAAGTATTGCTTTGCCTAGTCATAAACTTAATTTCTTTGGGCGTGAATAATATGCGAGCGGCTTCAACACCCATAGGGGAAATAGAAATCCAAATTTTTTCATTTTTAATGATGCGTAAATAACCGCGAAAACGCAAATTAAAATCGGGCGATTGAAATTTTCCTACATACTTTATACTGTATGTATCAAATAGCGTATCATTTATATTTATGTAGTCTATAATATCTGAGTAATCTTCTTTCAGATGATTTTTCTTAATTACAAACCGATTGCTACATCCTGAAATAAGTAAAACGGCAACCAGTAAGAAAATCTTAAAAAATTGTGCTTTTTATCCATGCATACAAAAAGATAGATAAAAATTCTTTTTTGAACTATTCAACATACTCTTTACGTTCTATTTTTATTTTCAAATTTTCAGTGGGATTGGGTAACTTATCAGCCTCAATCCAAGTGGTAATTGCTTCTTCTTCTCTACCTACCTTGTATAAAATATCTCCATAATGCTCCATAATCACTGAAGAATTAGATCCACCATTAATGATTGCTCTCTCAATAAAATCAACAGCTTCTGAATATTTTTCCATTTTAAAAAGAATCCATGCATATGTATCTAAATAGGTAAAATTTTTTGGTTCTTCTTTAATAGTTTTTAAGCTCATATTGTGAGCCTTATCTAAATTTTGATTTAGTTCACTCAAATAATAGGCGTAATTATTTAAAAGACTAATCTCGTTAGGCTGAATTTCGAGTGCTAAGTCGTAATACTTAAACGATTCTTCGTAATTTTTCAAATTGTAATGCGATTCAGCAAGGAAATAATAAAATTGAAATTTCAGTGGATCCGTTTTTCCAGTAATTTTATTTCCAAACTTTAAGTCCTCAATCGCACTATTATAATTTTCACTAAGCATATTGGCCAATCCTCTGTAATAATATAGTTCAGCCTGATTAGGAAAATATTCTAATGCTTTGGTAGCATGTTCGATAATTAGCTCATTGCTCTTTAACTCATTATCAATCATAATAAGTTTAATCCATGCCTGGAAATTATCGGGATTCTCTTCTAAAGCAAGTTCAAATTCTTTTTTAGCTTCTTCGTATAACTCTTTAGTAACCAGAACATTAGCGTACAATAATCGCACATCGCTATTGGTAGAATATTGCACTTTAAGATTTTCGACCAACGTGGTGAAATAAAAATTCAGCTGGGGATCTTGTTTAGAAAGTTCCATGAAGCGAAGTAAAATAGTGATTTTGCCTTCGACCTCTAAATCAGGACTATTCAGTGCTTTTTCGATGTAATTAAAGGATTTTTTAAACTCTAAATTACTCCGATAATAATCGGCCATTGCCAATAGTGCATCGGTATTTGAAGGATCGATTGTAAGTAACTTCCGATAGACTTCAATCCCTTTATTAATGCGCGAAGTACTAAAATAAAATTCGCCCAACAGGGCTAATACTTTTGTGTTTTCAGTATATTTTTCAGAATAAATAATAAGCTCCTTCTCCAGATTCTTGAATCGTTCTAACTGAACATTCAACTTATACTTATTTACCAGCACCTGTTCATTAAAACCAAACTTCTCCTCGTAACGATTAAGTATTTCTAAGGCTTTCTCGTACTGTTCGGTAGTTAAGAAATGATCCATGGAAACGTACCATAATTCTTCTTTATCAGAATAATCATCTAAAATCTTTAAAATAAATTTATTACTTAAATCAATATCGCCACTTTTCTGTGCAATAGCGATTTGAAATTTTCGGTAAACCAAGTTATTCGGATCACGATTAATGGACATTTGAATATCGACCAATGCATCAGTATAATTTTTTTCCTCAAAATAAATTTTAGATCGCTCGTACAATGCAACCGGATGGGTGCTATCAATAGCTAATGCTTTATCTAAATAAGTTAATCCTTTTTCAGTTTCATCATAAAGCATGGTTCGTTTAAAATCTATCAACGAAGATTCAATAGTACTAACTTCTTTGGCGGTTAAATTTGGTTGTTGAATGGTCTGTTGAACTTCAATACTTTTACAACCAACAATAAATCCTAGAATTAAAATAAAAATTACTCTATACATATTTTACCTATTTTCCTGAATGTCCGAAACCACCCTCTCCACGGGTCGTTTCAGTAAGTTTATCGACAACTTCAACAGTAACATGTTCATATTTGTTTATCACCATTTGTGCAATCCGATCGCCTGGTTTAACGGTGTAATCTTCCTTTCCGAGATTCACGAGTATAACTCCAATTTCGCCACGATAGTCGGCGTCGATTGTACCTGGCGTGTTCAATACAGTTATTCCATGCTTCAAGGCCAACCCACTACGCGGACGAACCATAGCTTCGTACCCAACAGGTAATTCTATATGAAGACCAGTAGGTATTAACACCCGCTGCAATGGATTAATGGAAATATGATCCTGTAAATTTGCGTGTAAATCAAGCCCCGCTGAATTGTCTGTAGCGTATGTCAACGGATATGGACTTATATTAATTACTTTCAATTTCATTTGTATTAGTTTTATGTTTGTTTTCTCAACATCTTAAATAACGAACGATCGATAAAGAATAATAATATTAAATATGTAAATATAATAAG
>JAQICC010000016.1 GCA_027858735.1 Salinivirgaceae bacterium | reverse complement strand
AGAAGCTTGCCATCATTGTTAACTTTGGGGAGACGAAATTAAATTTTCAACGGTTAATCAAATAAACACAAATCGAATTATAAAATAATTCGTGTATTCCCCGAATCAAGTTCGGGGCAGGCTGTGGTTTAAAGTATAAATTCAAATAGTCGTATTTATATTTAACTTGATCACCAGCACCTCAAAATAATATCAACATTTATTTCAAACTCACCAAAGGAAGGAAAAAATGTGTTTTTCACCAGAAGCAAGTTTTACAGGAGGAGTAATAATATCGGCGATAGGTGTTGCTACAATAAAAAAAGTACATAATCCTTCACAAATTGTATTTGCCAGTATTCCATTGTTTTTTGGAGTTCAACAAATTGCTGAAGGGTTTTTATGGATAACCTTACCTTATCCGGAACTTGCAGTAATTCAAAAAGTCAGCACCTATTTTTTTCTAACCATGGCTCAGGTTCTTTGGCCTATAATAATACCATTTTCAGTGTTATTTATGGAAATTGATAAAAAAAGAAAGCGCGTATTGTGGGGTTTGCTAGGTATAGGTTTAATATTGACTTTATATTATGTCTATTGTTTATTTAATTTTAGCGTTAGCCCAAAAATAGATGGCTATCATATCGTATACTCCAATCAGTTTCCTGAGTCATTGGCAAAAATTGCTTTTTCGCTTTATTTAATAGCCACAATTACTCCCTTTTTTGTATCAAGCATAAAAAAAACGCATTTAATGGGTTTGTTAATGTTTTTTTCGTGCCTGATTACTGCCATTTTTTTCACACAATACCTAATCTCGGTATGGTGTTTTTTTGCAGCCTTACTGAGCGGCGTTGTCTTCTGGATACTTAGAGATGCTAAAGAAGAATTTAAGTTATTTAAATTGAATGCAATAGTAAATTCCGTAAAATTGAAATAAAGGTTATTTCTACAGATTGTGCATTGATTAAAGCAAACGATTGTTTTATTAAGGCAATTTAACTTACCGAATTAGACTGATTTATGATTGCCCTGACGATTAAAGTATTACTTTTGCGGCCGCAATTTTAAGAACGCGTTTTTTTTAAAAAAAAGGATACAATATCGATGAACAAAATTTTCAACTTATTTAATTTGTCGCAAAAAATCGACTATAAAACTGAAGTATTATCGGGCTTAACTGTGGCATTGGCTTTGGTGCCAGAAGCTGTGGCATTTGCATTAATAGCAGGGCTTTCACCATTAACAGGTTTGTATGCAGCGTTTGTAATGGGCTTAGTTACTTCCATTTTAGGTGGTCGTCCGGGTATGATCTCGGGGGCAACAGGAGCGGTTGCTATTGTATTGGTTACCCTGGCAAAATCGCATGGGGTTGAATATATTTTTGCCGCAGTTGTTTTGGCTGGTATAATCCAAATATCTGCTGGATTCCTAAAATTAGGTAAGTTGATGCGTTTAGTGCCTCACCCGGTAATTTTTGGTTTTGTTAATGGGTTAGCCATAATTATTTTTACTTCACAATTAAGTCAGTTTAAAGATGCAACGGGAAGCTGGTTAACCGGTATGCCACTTTATATAATATTGGGATTGGTTTTGGTAACCATGCTTATTATTTGGGGATTACCAAAACTAACAAAAGCAATACCATCATCGTTAGTTGCTATTTTGGTGGTGTTTGGTCTGGTGGTTATCTTTAATATCGATACCAGAACCGTTGGCGATATTGCTTCCATAAAAGGTGGATTTCCGCCATTCCATTTTCCAAAAGTACCCTTCAATATCGAAAGCATTTTGATAATTGCACCTTATGCCGGAATTATGGCAGCAGTAGGTTTAATAGAGAGTTTGTTAACACTTAATATTATTGATGAAATTACAGAAACCCGTGGTCGGGGTAATAAAGAGGCTGTAGCACAAGGTACTGCAAATATACTATCTGGCCTATTTTCAGGAATGGGGGGGTGTGCCATGATTGGGCAAAGTCTTATTAATATATCATCGGGTGCTAGGGCTCGTGTTTCAGGTATTGTAGCAGCCGTTATGTTATTGGTTTTTATTATGTTTGGTTCTGGCTTAATTGAAAAAATGCCTATGGCAGCGCTTACAGGTGTTATGATTATGGTAGCCATTGGAACCTTTGAATGGGCGAGTCTTAAAACCTTTAATAGAATGCCAAAATCTGATATTTTTGTAATGGTTTTGGTAACTTTAGTTACTGTATTCTTACACAACCTTGCTTTAGCTGTTATAGTAGGCATAGTTATAGCAGCTCTTGTGTTTGCCTGGGATAATGCTACACGTATTCGTGTTAAAAGCCATTTGCACGATGATGGCGCTAAGCATTATGAAATTTTAGGGCCATTGTTCTTTGCATCGGTAACAAAGTTTAACGAAAAGTTCGATGTGTTAAATGACCCCGATATTATTATACTTGACTTTGCCGATAGTCGAATTGCTGATATGTCGGCTATTGAAGCCGTGAACAAACTGACGGAACGCTACTTAAAGGTGGGTAAAAAAATTGAAATGCAACACCTTAGTTCTGACTGTATTAAGCTTTTGCAAAATGCCGAGGAAATTATTAAGGTTAATATTCTTGAAGACCCTAAATATAAGGTTGCTGCCAATAAAATGGCTTAGGTTTTAATGACTATCCGCTTCTTCACCCCCAAAATAGTTAATCATTTTGACCCTCATTTTTTGTTGAAATATGGTAACGTACAGATTACTAAACTACTACCAAAATTCGATTTGTATTGCTT
>JAQICC010000211.1 GCA_027858735.1 Salinivirgaceae bacterium | reverse complement strand
CTCAAAATGTGAAAACCAACAATTCCTAGGTCAGCCTGTCCCGTACCGGAGGTCGGGAGGGTTATACCTAAGTAAAGCGCCTCTTCACTTTGTTCGAATCGCTCAACTTAGGTAATATTCTTTAACACCATACAATCGGATAAAAAAATAAACCTAATACCCTGAGTTCGATATGAAGTTTGGTTTTAAAACAAATCGAATAAAAACAAAAAACCTCGATTCAATAAATGAATCGAGATCCTATTTATTTACATTCTATTCTATTCTATTCTATTCTATTCTACTGTATTAGAGTGTTTTACAAAATCACGTTCCGCTTTCACTATGTTTATTGAATACAACAATACATTTCTAAGTTCCGCTAAAATATTCAAATACAACATACTGTTTCGTGTACCAACCTCCTGTTGTTTTATTCTTTTTACCTGATTCTTTCTGTATTTTTCAATAAGGTTAAACATACCAAGGTGGTTTTCTATAATCTCATCAAGTTTTTCAAAATCAGCCTTTTCAACTACCGATTTTAACTCAGCAAAAAAGGTTTTAAAAGCCTGTGCTAATTCATGCAATTCCTGAACCTGAACTCCAATTATCGTTTTATGATTATTATCAACATGGTCAAATAAAGGGGTGGTTAAAAAGGATAAACTCCTTGCCAATTCTCTTTGATAATCAGTAACCTGAACATAATAATGCCCAGTTTCGGCGGAATCTTGCTGCAATTTGCCAATCACTTTATAAAGCTTATCCTTTTGTTTTTTTATTTTTAAGTTTATCTCACTCGCTGCATTAACCTGCTTTTTTAACTCTTTCCTTTTCTCCCCAATAAAACCCGTAAAAGTATGTTCAATTATGCTTGGTGCCATGGTAAATATTTGTGAAATACCACTGTTGCATTTCAACATTAAAGCCTGAACAGTACTTTCTTTTTCAATTTCATCAACTGTTTCATCTTCCTCTGCAATAGCTGCTTTTTTCTTATGCGATACACTCGATCGGTACACTAAATAAATAACCATAAGCAGAATTCCGATAACTGCATAAACTCCACCCCACGAAATTATTAAGGCCATAATAAATGCTGCTGAAAAAGCCACAAAAGCAGTTAAAAACCATCCGCCAATAACCGACATTACACCTGTAATTCTATACACAGCACTTTCACGCCCCCATGCTCCATCGGCCAATGATGTACCCATTGCCACCATAAAAGTTACATAGGTAGTTGAAAGTGGTAGTTTTAATGATGTAGCAAACGATATTAGTATACTGGCTACCATCAGGTTTACTGATGCTCTAATTAAATCAAATTCTGCACCTTCTACCTTACTTTGGTCATTCTGTACCTGCTCAAATCTACTATCGAGTGCAGCTAACATTTTATTGGGAACTACAGATCGAAAAGAATTACTCATTGCCATTGAAATTCTAACAATAGAACGCGATAAACCGCTTGATTCAAACCTTTCAGCTCCCTCATCTTGACGGCTAAGATCCAACGATGTTTTTGTAACAGATCTTGATTTTTTGCTAAATATTAAGGCTCCAACCATTATAGCTCCGGCAAATAATAAATATATTGTTTGTGTTGATACTTTTTCGGCCAATGCTCCCATCGAGTATTGATCTGCAGCCAAACCTGAAGCCATCCATGCTTCATGTGACTTTAGCCCAGCTAGCGGAACCCCAATAAAATTTACTAAATCGTTTCCGGCAAATGCCATAGCTAAAGCAAAGGTACCTGCAAGTACTACTACTTTTAAAATATTGGTTTTAAATAACCAATTAAGTAGCTGCAAAACTATAGCCCAAATAATAAAACTATATAGTAAAATTAGCTTTGCATTATCTTTAACATAAGTGTGTAAGGTGTCTCCATTGCTCATTTCGAACGATGCATATGATGAACCCTTCAATCCTTTTATAAGCATAAAATAGGTAATTGCTGTAATGCCTAATCCACCCCATATTGCCCCGTAAAATTTTATAGTCCTATCCGTCTTAAACGAAAAAAGCATGCGTGTTATATATTGTACAAGGGCTCCTACGGAAAAGGCTACTACAACCGATAAAAGAATACCTGAAATAATGGCAAGTGCCTTACCTGAATTTATATAATCGCCAACTGCACCTACATCGTCACCTTTTACTTTTAAAAAGGCAATTGCTACGGCCGCACCTAGCAACTCAAATACAATAGAAACTGTAGTTGAAGTAGGCATTCCAAAGGTGTTAAACAAATCGAGTAACAAAATATCGGTTAACATTACGGCCAAGAATATAATCATGATCTCATGAAAATAGAACATTCCGGGATGGAATATACCTTTTCTGGCAACCTCCATCATACCGCTTGAAAAAGTAGCTCCCACAACTATTCCTAAACTAGCCACAATCATAATAATCCAAAATGGCGCAGCCTTTGATCCAATTGCTGATACAAGAAAATTAACAGCATCGTTGCTAACGCCTACTATTAGGTCAGAAATTGCAAGACCAAATAGAACAATTACAAAAAACAAATAAATATCCATAATGACTTATTATTTCGCAAGCTTAAATTAGTGTTATTTATATTATTGTTATTAAATGTTTCAATAAAAATGTAAAAAAATTATAGATTTTTAATCTTATTCTGAATTAAATCTATTGTTGTTCGGTTCGTATTATGAATAACTTTTAATGACCCTTTATTAAGAATTATTTCTACTTCTTTAGTTAGGTTTATGGGCTCACCATCAATATGGGCATTAATATCCTTATCGCTCCTAACCAAAATATGAGTAGCTCGCACTATTTTCATGTATTTCGATTTATCAAGCCTTTTATTAAACAATTTAATGGCTAATTGACCCGCCTCAACCTTAGGAAAATCGCTCATTAGGCAAACATCAAGAAGTCCATCGTTGATTACTGCATTAGGTGAAATATATGCATTATTACCAAATTGAGAAGAATTTGCAAAGCTTATTAAAAACGCTTTAAAATTATACTCTTGCCCTTCAACAATAACTTCATAGTTTTGCGATTGGTATTTTTGAAATTCAACCGTAGCCATTGTTACATAGGGTATAGGTCCTCGCTTTTTAGTCTTTGCAAACAGGTGCGCAATATGAGCATCAAACCCAATACCTGCCACATTAACAAAATAGTTTCCGTTTAAAGTAGCCGTATCAATATTAATAACTTGATTCTCAATAATAATATCAAGCGCCTCCTTTAATTTCATAGGTAATCTCAGATGTCTTGCAAGCCCATTTCCTGAACCCACAGGCACTATACCCATGCAAGCTTTACTTCCTATTAAACCTTTGGCTACCTCGTTTACGGTTCCATCCCCTCCCACTGCAACCACAACATCAAACTCTTTGGAGGCATTTCTACTTAATTCTGTAGCGTGCCCCTGATATTCAGTATACACCGTTTCGTAAGCCAGACTTGCTTTACCAAACTTATAAGCAACATCATCTAAAAAGTGATCTTGCTTTCCTGTACCTGAAATTGGGTTAATTATAAAAAGAGCTTTATTATTGGTCATTTATATTATTATTATCGCTAGCCAAAATTAAACAAAATGAAAATTATTTGTGTGCGTAATCCGACAATTTTCCTTTATAATTCATAAGGTTATGTTCCATTCTAAAATTATACTGCTGAATTATTCCTTTAAGTTTATCTTCAGCAAGCTTCAAGGCAATTGAATCACTTGACATAAGTATTTGATTACTAACCGTATCGGTAATAGAAAAATTGTAATTCAAAAGCTGTCCACCGTCGAAACATATAACAACATCTTTTGTAATTAGCTGATATACACCACTTAAATAATTTACAGCATAACCACTACTATCATTTGAAAAAAGACTCTCTCCAAATGAAGTAAAAGGTTTATTATAATTCAAATAGTCTAAAACCGATGGTAAAATATCCGTTTGCTGGCAAATTTTCTCAGATACACCCACCAAACTAGTATCACCAGGGGCATAAAGAACAATTGGAACAGCATATTTGCCGACATTAGACTTGTAAAATTCACCTTTTGATTGTGCCGTATGATCAGCTGTAAGTACAAAAAGAGTATTCGAATACCATGATTGTTTTGCTGCGGTTTTAAAAAACTGCCCCAACGAATAATCAGCATATCCAATGCTCTCTAAATTGATTAAATCTCCTTCAGGAAATTTACCTTCATATTGCTCTGGTATTTTATACGGATGGTGCGAGCTCAGGGTAAAAACCGAAGCAAAGAAGGGCTCGTTATAACCAGACAGTTCCTTTGCAAAATATTGTAAATAAGGTTCGTCAAAAACGCCCCAATTACCATCGTAATCTTGCTCATTTGTATATTCATCTATACCGAAATACTTTTCGACACCTACTAATTTCACATAATTATCGAAGCCCATAGTCCCATTCTTTCCCCCATGATAAAAGGCCGTTTCATAGTCCACATTCTTCAAAATGTTACCTATTCCCTCTATTGAATTTGCCGTAAATTGGGTATTTACAAACGCTTTATCCATTAAAGCAGGCAAACCGCTAAAAATTGAGGGTAAAGCTTCAATGCTTCTTTTCCCATTTGCAAAAGCATTGGTAAAAGTTAAGCCTTGTTTCATTATTGAATCAAGCACGGGCGTGTAACCAATGGTATCATTTAAAAACCCACTATATTCTCTACCAAAACTTTCCAAAATAATAATCACTACATTTTTATTCTTAAATGTACCACTATCCGAAAATTCATGAACCGGATTATAAACTGAATCAATTATTGAAATAGGGAAATAATTTGGTGAAGGAAGTGATTGATCACCAAAAGTTTTAACAATGGTAAAAGGGGAGTTTAATACCAAAGGCATAAACTCGGGCGATGTATACCGAGCAGCTGCTATAACACCGATGGGTTTTAACTGAACACCGCCTCTACCAGCCACAATACTTACAACAACAACCAGTATTGTGAGGCTCAACTGCTTTATAAATTCTACTATTGTAATCCCAACTCTCATATTATTGTTCTTTTTATTCTGAGAATAAAGCTTTCCTAGTAAATAAATAAAAGCAATAAAAAGAATAAACATGTACCAGTAATCTTTTAAAAATTCGGGCAATAAGGTCCTAAAATCTTCGCCCAGCCACTCCTTACTAAAAAAATCGGCTGTTAATCGTTTCCCTTCAAACTCGTAAAATTTGGTATCAACAAAATTCACCCCTAATAAAATGCTATTTACAAATACAATAAGCACTTTTAAAGTTTTCTGATACGCTTTTGCAAGTATAAAATTGTTCGGAAAAACACTTAATAAAATAAATAGCAAATTGAATAAAAAAACGATGGCCAAATCGAACCGTATTCCATAAACAAAATGATAAAGTACTTGCCTTGTTGAAAGAGATGCAAAAAAACTGAAATTAAAAATATAGAATATCAATCTTGAAATGGTCATGAATACCATTATAAGCAATAAGCGCTTGCCTGTTAATATTAAATTTTTGTAGTATCGATGCATAGTAATTTAACCTTGCTAAAATAGGAATTTTATTCTAATGTAATGAACTTATAAAACAAAAAAAAAGCCATCGGATTGCGATGGCTTCTATTATATAAAATTAACTTTTTTTACATTAAAAAACTTAATAAAATACCGGCAGCAACTGCTGAACCAATAACACCGGAAACATTTGGCGCCATGGCATGCATTAATAAGTGATTGGTGGGATCTTCAGCGATACCCATCCCCTGCACTACCCTGGCACTATCAGGAACTGCTGAAACCCCAGACGCTCCAATCATTGGATTAATTGGATTATCCTTTGGTGATAACCAATTCATAACTTTTGCAAACATAACACCTCCTGCGGTAGCTACCATAAAGGAAGCTGCACCTAATCCAAAAATCATAATTGAATCGGGTGTTAGAAAAACATCAGCTTGCGTTGACGCACCAACTGTTATACCCAATAAAATAGTAATGGTATTTATTAAGGCATTACTTGCAGTATCGGCCAATCGGTTTGTTACACCACATTCTTTAAGCAAATTACCAAAAAACAACATTCCTAAAAGAGGCAAGGCTGTTGGTGCAATATAAGCAGTTATAAGCAATGCTATAATAGGAAACATTATTTTCTCTAATCGAGAAACTGCACGTGGTGGACGCATTTTTATACGACGTTCTCTTTTGCTTGTTAAAAGTCTTATAATTGGTGGTTGAATAACAGGCACTAATGCCATGTAAGAATATGCCGCAATTGCAATTGGCCCAATTAGGTTTTTAACGGTAACCCCATTGGCCATTACATTAACCCCATTGGCAAGTTTCGATGATAAGAAAATTGCAGTAGGACCATCAGCACCACCAATAATACCAATTGCACCAGCCTCTGGAGGAGCAAAACCAAGCCATAATGAACCTAAAAATGTTACAAAAATACCGACTTGAGCAGCGGCACCTAAAAGCATTAATTTTGGATTTGATATTAAGGATGAAAAATCAGTCATTGCACCAATTCCCAAGAATATTAAAGGAGGATACCAACCTTGCAAAACACCCTGATACAGGATATTCATTACACTGCCTGGTTCATAAATACCCAGTTTCAAGTTAAAATCAACTGCCTGAAACATCGGTATATTTCCAATTAAAATTCCCATTCCAATTGGAATAAGTAAAAGGGGTTCATAATCGTATTTAATGGCCAAAAATATAAATAACAGACCAATTAATATCATTACCATATGCCCTGCTGTTGCATTGGCAAAACCAGTAAACTCATAAAAGTTTAATAAGCCATATATCGCACTCGATTTATGCTCATAAACCACCGTAGAGGATTCGACCAATTTATCACCCTTAAAACCCAAAACACGGGTACCTAATTCTAGAATTTCATCTTTCGTATCATATCTATAACTGGTAGCATTCGGATCGGTATTTTTACTGAAATGGGTAACGTTTTTGGGATTATAATGCAAAATAACATTAGAACCTGAAATTTCCCATTTACCTGTATAACCTTGCTTAATGGAATCCATCTGGAAAGTTCTTAATAAGACTCCTCCATGGCTCTCTTCGGCAAACTGAAATGTTTTATATCGTTTTACAGTCTTTACATCTGACCAATCTTTAATGGAATCGGGGTTTGTTGTTGCGTTTGGAATATATCCATCTGCATGGTTTAACCATTTACCTTTTACCAAAGCTTTAGCAAGGTCATTTTCGTTTACTGCCCAGCTTTGGGTAAACAACCCAAATAAAAACAAAAGCGAAATAACTATTTTTATATTTCTCATAACTTATTTTTTGTCTCGCTTATTCAAGCTCCATTAATACATCTTCCTGCAAAACAGCATCACCAACAGCAACTTTAATTGATTTAACCACACCATCTTTTTCAGACATAATGTTGTTCTCCATTTTCATGGCTTCCATAATAAGAAGCACATCACCTTTTTTAATGGTATCGCCTACTGCCACACTTAGCTTAAAAATACTACCTGGCAAGGGCGCTTTAACTTTAAAGCCTACCGTGTCCTTTTTCGAAATGGTTCCTTCTCCCGGTTTTGACACCACTGGTTGACGAATAAGCTTTGGTGTTTTAGTACCCTTTTTCATTTCTTTGTGTACCTCAACTTCATAAGAAGTACCATTAACCTCAATATTGGCCATATTGTCATCAAAATCGTTAACAACAACTTCGTATTTACTTCCTTTTATCGTAAACTCAAATTTTTTCATTTTTTATTATTTTAAAGGAGAATTGTAAATGCTATAAATTTTTGAACTCCAGGGTGAATATCGTCTTTGAATCCTACTTATTGTTATCACGTTAGACTCATCGTCGTGCATCTCACTAAAATACAAGTGAAGAGCCATGCTAATTGCAGCAGTTTCATCTCCTTTAATATGCAAATCCTCTTCGGTATCGGTAACATGCTTGCCTTTTCTGCGAAGCTCCGAGCGAACCTTCATACTAATTAACTTAGGTAGGGTTGTAAAAATTGTAATTAACAATACTAAAGCTGCAAACACAATAGAATACCCGACTAAAGCAACGGTCCAACCTCCCTGACTACCTATTGATGCTAATAAAATTACATTGAACATATCTAAATAGTTTAAAGTGGAATATTACTATGCTTTTTAGGCGGATTTGATAATTTTTTTGTTGATAGACTTTCAAAACCACGAATTATTCTAAAACGTGAATTTCTGGGTTCAATAATATCATCAATATATCCGTAAGCTGCAGCCTGATAGGGATTAGCAAACTTTTCTTTGTACTCAGCTTCCTTTTCCATTTTAAGCTTAGCCTTTTCCTCAGGATCAGTCATTCCTGCTAAAGTTCTACCTTCAAGCACTTCAATAGCACCAGCTGCACCCATTACTGCAATTTCGGCTGTTGGCCACGCATAATTAAAATCACCACGTAATTGTTTACATGACATTACATCGTGCGCACCACCATATGACTTGCGCAGGGTTACCGTTATTTTAGGAACAGTAGCTTCTCCGTAAGCAAACATTAATTTGGCACCATGAATAATAATTCCGCCATACTCCTGCCCGCTACCAGGTAAAAATCCTGGAACATCAACTAAAGTTAAAATCTGAATATTAAATGCATCACAAAAGCGAACGAAACGGGCTGCTTTTCTTGAAGCTTCAATATCAAGTACTCCTGCCAAATAATTGGGTTGATTAGCAATTATACCTGTTGGTACACCATTAAACTTAGCAAAACCAACAATAATATTTTTTGCATAATTTCTATGTACTTCTAAAAATTCTTGAGAATCAACCAAGCTATATATAACATCTTTTACATTGTAGGGATGATTCGGATTTTCAGGAATTATATCATTTAGAATATCATCAATCCTATCTATCGGGTCAGAACATGGAGTTACCGGTGGTTCTTCAAGGTTATTCTGCGGTAAATAGGTTAAAAGCTTACGTAGTATTAAAATACCTTCTTGCTCATCTTCCGCTAAAAAGTGTGAAACCCCCGATTTTGATGCATGAACACTAGCACCACCTAAATCTTCAGTTGAAATATCTTCACCCGTAACTGTTTTAACAACTTTTGGCCCCGTAACAAACATGTAACTTGTCTTATCGGTCATCATTACAAAATCGGTTAGTGCTGGCGAATATACCGCACCCCCTGCACACGGTCCAAAAACTGCCGAAATTTGAGGTATTACACCCGAAGCCATTATATTTCTCTGAAATATTTCTGCATATCCGGCAAGGCTGGTAACACCCTCTTGAATGCGAGCACCTCCACTATCGTTTATTCCAATAACAGGTGCGCCCACCTTCATTGCCATATCCATTACTTTGCAAATTTTTTGGGCAAAGGTTTCAGATAACGATCCACCAAATACAGTAAAGTCTTGCGAAAACACATATACAACTCTGCCATCTACTGTTCCGTGACCCGTTACAACACCATCACCTAAAAATTTAGTCTTTTCAAGACCAAAATTGGTGCAGCGGTGGGTTACAAACATATCAAACTCCTCAAAACTGCCCTCATCAAGGAACATTTCAATGCGTTCGCGTGCAGTAAGTTTTCCTTTATTATGCTGCGACTCAATTCGCTTTTCGCCGCCACCTAAACGTGCTACCGCCCGTTTTTCAATTAATTCATTAATCTTATCTTGATTTGCCATAATTAAATAGATAATAGCTTACTTATTGTCGCACAGCTCAGTTAATACTCCTAATGTCGATTTTGGATGCAAAAAACCAATATTCAAACCTTCAGCACCTTTTCTACCTTCTTTATCGATCAAACGCACACCTTCTGCTTCAACCTCTTTTAAAGCCTCGTTCACATCCTCAACAGCATAGGCCAGATGATGAATTCCTTCTCCTTTTTTCTCAATAAATTTTCCAATAGGACCTTCAGGATCGGTGGACTCTAGTAATTCGATTTTTGTTTGACCAATTTTAAAGAATGCTGTCTTTACTTTTTGATCTATAATTTCTTCAACAGAATAGCATTCCAATCCCAATACTTTTTCATAAAAAGGAATGGATTCCTTCAAACTTTTCACTGCAATCCCGATGTGTTCAATGTGCGTAGGCTTCATTTTAAATATATTTGAATTTCAACTAATTTTTCTCGTTTTTATCGACCAATAATGGGCACGAAATTAATGATAATTTTAAATCAAAAAAGAAAAAAAAACTGATTTAAAATAGGTTTTACAATAAATGTAGTATCTACACTATCATACTTTTCGCAAATTTAATAACATATTGTATATTTTCAAAAATACTTTTAATATGAAAGCAAAAACTAGTATTTTGTTTTAAATTATAAATACTAATGCTCGAAAACATTATAAAATTCTTGATGGATATGGGTACGAATATTCAACTCAACCAGTTTATTATTTTCCTGAGAAGGGAAGGTTCTATTTGAAAGAAAAACAAACACACTTTGATTCTCGGGATCAACCCAAAAATAAGCTCCCGTAAAACCCGAATGCCCAAAGCTTGCTTGCGATGCTGATCTGCAAGTGGGCCCTGGATCACCAAGCTTTAATGCCGGTTTATCGAATCCTAAAGCCCTTCTATTTCCTTTTCTTTTAAAGTACGATTTATTGAAAACAGCTAGTGTTTTTGAAGAAAAATACTGTATTTCACCATAATAACCTTGGTTCAAAAGCAACTGACCCAGCTTAGCTAAATCGTTTGCATTAGAAAACAATCCGGCATGACCAGAAACACCTCCTAATAAAGCGGCACCTTGATCATGAACATAACCTCTTACAATTTGCTTTCTAAAATTTTTATCATTTTCAGTAGGAATAATATTTTCTTCGTTTTTATATTTCCATGCATTATAAAAAGTATTATTCATGCCTAACGGTGAATAGTATATCTTATTAACATATTCGTTTATTGGTTGGCCGGTTTGCTTATTTATTAGCTTTGCCAACCAATAAAACCCCTGATCACTATATCTGTATTTTTTTTTATGGTATAACGGAGTATCAATTATAGCTTGATATACCGAATCAACATAGTCATTTCGCAAGTATAAATCACGCGCTACTTTTATTGAGTATGGTGTCATGGAGTCTTTTGAATACAAATCAGCCCGCAATTCACCTTCATCTGTCAAAGTATTTCTGTAAAAAGGTATCCACGATCGAAAACCTGAGTGATGCGCCATAACTTGATTAATTCGTACCGATTTTTTATCTGTCTTAATCAGCTCAGTAAAATACTTAGACAGTTTTGCCGCAGGATCAAATAAATTATCCTCGTACATTTTCATTAATGACAAGGTTGTACTTGCAACCTTAGTAACCGATGCTATATCATAAATATCATACCACTTTACCCCTTTGTTTTTTTGGTAAGTATGAAATCCAAAAGTCTTGTCATAAACAACTTTGCCATCCTTTACATATATAATCTGACAACCTGGTGTTGCCTTTATATCTATTGCGCTCTGTGCTATTGAATCAATTTTGTAAAATGCAGTATCAGACAAAGTAAATTCATAAGGATCTGAATATTTTAACCTTGTGGTATTATAAAACAATCCGTTTCCCGATTTCAATTTTTCGTTAACAGATATCGGCAGCGTCCCCGATACATCTATTCCCCCAAAAACTGCTTCTGCAATTACTTTTTGGTTTGAGCTTTGGTCGTTATAAGCAATTAATATTGAACTAAAATTTTCCGCGGAATTATAATATCTTAAAGCATATGGATTCCCAAACATACAAAGTACTGTTGATTTTTTTTCTGCTATTTTCTGAGCCAGTTCAATGTTTACTTTTGACATATTAAATTGACGAAAAGGCCACTCACTAATTCCCATATGCCCAACAATAACATGTGTATAATATGTTAAGGTATCTAATATTTCATGAGCCTCTATTTCTGTTGTCCATTTAGAACATGACAAAGTATCAACCCTGGCATACCTTTGTAGGTATTTAAAAAAAGTGTCTTTGTTTTTTCCACCCATTGAAAGGCACAATATTCTTTTGTTTTCAAGCTGTTTCAGCGGTAGCAATCCATTCCTATTTTGAACTAAAGTAATTGAAGCTTCAATTAATTGCTGATTCAACTTCTTCGAATCTACTGTATTAATTTCGTCTAAAAGGTGTTTTATTTTAGCTGCTTTGTAATTATCTAAGCCAAACCACTGCTTTGCTTTTAATACTTTTTTGCATTTATCATTTATTTCTTTCTCCAGAATGATACCTTCTTTTATAGCATTCACTATTGCATTAACCCCTGCATCAACATTTTCAGGATATAACAAAATATCATTTCCTGCAATTAGCGCTTCAACCTCAATTTGTCCGGGTTTAAAATACTTCGTTACACCTTTCATGTTCAAAGCATCGGTAAAAACAAGCCCTTTAAAGCCAATTCGCTTTTTAAGAATTGAATCAATTACAATTACTGATAATGATGCAGGTCTATTCACCCTGGCATCAAGCGAAGGATAAGCAATATGAGCTACCATTACGCCCCCCAATTCATTCTGAATTAAATTTTCAAACGGAAATATTTCTTTATATAACAATTGCTCTTTTGATGCATAAACCACAGGCAACGTTTTATGCGAATCGGTAAAGGTGCTACCATGGCCCGGAAAATGTTTACCCACGGCCATAACTCCATTATTCTGCATACCCATTGCATAGGCCAAACCCTTGCGAGCAACATTTTTACCTACATTCCCAAACGAACGCATGTTAATTATAGGGTTATTATACTGAGTGTTAATATCTAAAACGGGTCCAAAATTTATATGAATCCCCATTCTTTTACACTGAAAGGCTATTTGCTGTCCTAAATCATAAATTAACTGATCGTTTTGTATGGCCCCAAGTGCCATAGCTTTTGGATATGGATTAATACTATCAACGCGCATGGCAACACCCCATTCACCATCAATAGCAACCATTAATGGTACTTTAGAATGCTTTTGCAAAGTATTCGTAAACTGAACATGCCCTGAAGGTGAACCTTGCATAAGAATAATACCACCTATATTATGTTGCTCAACAAGCCTAATTATATTCTCTTCATATTTCAAGTTCTGGTTTGAATAAACTGGCATCATAAACAATTGACCAATTTTTTCTTCTAAACTCATAGAGTTTAATATCGAATCAATCCATTTCGACTCTACTAATTCAATTGGTGATGCTAGTTTTTTAGGTACAAAGTTTTCCTCTGGTTCGTTCTCAATAAAAGAACTTGTTAAAACCATTGGAATTATAAAAAGGAATACTTTTAAGCTACTTATTATGTTCTTTTTTAGATTGAATCGCATAGATACAAAGGAAATTAAAAGAATGGAATTTTAAATAGCTCAATTTCATTTTTTATTGGTTAGATTATAATTTTCTTAATACCCACAATATGTTCAACTAAACCACTATGGACTGAAAGTACCATAGGTTTGACTACGAATGAAATTCGTATATATTATAACAAGACATTAGATTCTTGATTTTAGCCTGAACTATGCCTAATGTAGCAAAGCTACAAACAAATTTTCGTATAATAGAGGCATGAAAACAGGATAACCGCATTTAAAAAATATAAAAACAAAAACAGTCCACGAATTACACCAATTTACACGAAAAAACTGTTTAAATCAACTTTGGTTGATTTTGAATTAGTG
>JAQICC010000169.1 GCA_027858735.1 Salinivirgaceae bacterium | reverse complement strand
AGTTTGAGCTAAAAAGTTCAAATTCGAGGCGTGTGAAAAATTCAAACCACAGTATACTAGTGTATTCGAGGATTTGGATTTTGAGCGACAACGAAGAAGTTGGACTTTATAGACAAACTATAATTAAGCAAAGCAGAGTTTCTTTAATCAATCTTTATAATTTCTCCCGCACCCGAAATATTCTGATTAACGGTTGCCGATCCTTTATAACTTATATTCCCTATACCCGATATGGTGGCATTTAATTCTTCTGAAACATTTAATGACGCATCGCCCATACCTGATATGGTACACCAAGCATACTGTATCTCCAAATTTAAGGCAGAAATGTCTCCTACTCCCGACATACTGAATATTCCTCTTGTAGCATTACCAACGAAATTAAAATTACCGGTTCCACTTACTGAAGCTTCAAGCTCATAACAATCAACAGTAGCATCAACATTCCCGGTACCTGAAATTATAAAATCTATTTCTGAACTTTTTATGTTTCCTTCAATATTTCCAGCTCCGGAAAGCGATGTAGTAATGGTATTCTTTTCCATATTACCCAAATCAATTGAACCGGCACCGTTAAATTCAATATAGCTTATTCCGGAATGATGTATTACAACCTTAATTGGAAAATTTAGGTCAAAAGAGTAATTATCTTCATTTTCAACAACCAATTTACTTCCTGATTTATAAACTTCTATAAGTGGTAGAATGTTTGATTCAGCTTCAATTTCAATTCCCCAAAGGGTGTCTTGTATATAAGTCACTTCGAAGGCTCCATTAGTTTCAACTTTATCAAAGTCTTGAATTTCGAAAAGCGTAGCTTGCACATCGCCATTTCCATGAACCTTTTCATCGGCTTCGGAACAAGAGCTAAATAAAGCTATTACAACAATAAGTACGTTTAACTTATACATGGGAATTTGTTATTAATTGTTACCAATAGATATATAAACGCCTGAAAAGGTTGCTTTCATGTGCAAATCAGAGAATACTTTCAAATAAACATCGATTGATTGAATGATTGATTGTTAATAAAGTTATTAGCAAGTGTTAAACAATTGCCAAATATTCTTGTTTACTTATAAAAACAACATGTATGCATAGTTTTACGAACATGATTGCATGGAAAATACCAATAAACATATCAGATACTTTTTCTGATATTTCAAGGTTTAACAGAGCAATTACACGAAACAAATTAATATTTTCGGGCAGCTCTCAGTTCGATATCCAATTTTTATATCCTCTTTTTTCTGAATTAACATACTCACCTTCATGTTTTTATACGCAAGTGTCTACTACTTCAATCTATAAATTGTGGCTATCAGGAAACACCAAATAGAGTCTGTCCATAAACTCACCGTTTTTAAAGAGACTGGACTAGAAATTTTATATTCGAGTCTGCCTACCGTTAGCATTCAGGCAGGACTTGCGAAGCCAGTAAAAAAGTGTCCCGATTAAAACCATTGTTAATAACGAACAAAAAGAGTCAACCAATTTCAGAACGCTTCAAGTTGTAACGATGAAAATAGAATTTATAGACACGCTATAAATAGTAATATTGTGTGAAATTAATCTATCCCTTAAAAGGTATACAATAATGAAATTCCAGATTTAGTTGCGCCTAACGATAAACTTCCTTGTAATTCGGGCTCCAAAGGCTTGCTTAATCCTTGGTTATACAAATAAATGGCTGATATTGTTTTTTTATTGTAGGATCTAAATATAGGTATGGATATACCAATGAAACAGATTCCGGCAAAGGCAGGGCCATAATTAGGTTCAAGACCTAAAGCAGAACTAGCAAAAGGATAAATAATAAGTCCGCTCCCAATAATACCAAAAATATTTCCAAAGAAGTAGGCTTCACGTGAGGCATTGAACTCATCGTAAGCTAAATCATCGTGCTCCATAAGTAGAAAAACTTCTTTTGCCTGAATTTCGTTACCCTGATGAATAAACTGAAACCCCTTTAAATTTGTGCTTAACATAATGGTGTCGGCCAAATTTTGTGATTGAACAGCGTATGAAATAATTACAAAAAACAGGAATAGTTGACTTTTCACTAAAATAATTATTATTTAGAATCTGTTTAAAAATAGTAAAAATGTTGAAACATATCTTTATTGCTTACACGAACTCATTATTTTGCATAAAATAAGTGGTAGCCTGGTGTAATTTATCAACCGATTGACACTTTTTTATGGTTTTATAAACTTTTCTACTATCAACGAAAAGTTGGCAAAAATATTCCCAAAAATGGATAAACTTATTCAATAAATGTGAATTTCCTGAAAGTACTCCACTATAATGGCTGAACAATTCGTTGTAGAACTCTTTAAATTGTTTCCTTTTAAGTGATTCACTAAGCACCGTGTTTTGTTTTATTTCAGCGCCCAAAAAGGGATTGGAAATAAGCGCTCGCCCAATCATGAAATGTTCAATTTCATGAAATCGTTGCTTCAATTCTTGAATTTTTGAAATTGAATTAATGTCTCCATTAAAAACAATTTTGTTAATGCACTCCTGCCTAACACGTTCAAATTTTTCCACCTTGGCAACACCTTTATACAATTGTTTCCCAATTCTAGGATGGTAAATAACCTCGCTTAACGGAAATTGGTTCAATACTTTTAAAACCTCCCCTATTTCTTCTTCGCTTGTATAACCAGAACGAAGCTTAACGGATATTTTCAAAGGTGTATTGGGAATTGCATCGCTTAATATTTGGTGAATTTGTTCTGGGAAAGCAAGCAAGCCGGAGCCCAATTTTCGTTTTGCTACCATCGGATAGGGACAACCCAAATTCCAATTCAATTCACTATAGCCATAATCGGCAACAATTTGGGCTAGTTTTAAGAAATCGAGCGAATTATTCACTAAAATTTGCGGAACAAAATTTAAACCGTTGTTGTTTTCTGGCGCAATATCTGCCAAATGTTTTTTGCGAATGGTGCCATCATTCTCAAACCGAAGAAAGGGAGAATAGAATTTATCGACACCGCCAATTATGTTGTTTAATGCATTGCGAAAGGGATACTCAGTATAACCCTGAAGTGGAGCAAGACTTATAATCATTAGCTACTAAGTTTTAATCCGATAATTCCAAGAATTAATAGCGTTACCGAGGCAATTCTAAACATACTCGCTGAATCGTTAAAATAAAGAATGCCTAAAACAAATGCTCCTACAGCTCCAAGACCAGTCCACACAGCATATGCAGTGCCCATAGGTATAGTTTTTTGAGCCACCCATAATAAAAAGCCGCTGCCTGCCATACTCAACACAGCGAATAAAATCCAAAGTAATTTCTGATTACTAACCGTTTGCGACATTTTAAGTCCAAACGGCCAACCAATTTCTAATATTGCTGCTAATAATAAATACAACCACCCCATACTTCTAAATTTCAATAAATAAACAACTATGCTTGTAAGGTTAAAAGCTATCGACAAAAAGAATATTATGCTTCATTAAATTTGCCGTTAAACAGGAATGAATGGGTATAATAAATAAAATATCACCTAAATGAATGCTAGAAATATACTCTTTTGGAGCACTTATTATACCGAGTTCCTGCGATAGTTTTTTTACAAAAACATTGGGTACGAACTCTATATGATCATTTTGATCTTTCTGTACAACGAATCCATAACAACTCTCATTAGTAGACTTATTAATGAGAGTTTCTTTTGAAAAATGAACAGCTCCACCATGAATTACAATCTCATTCCGTTCTGCATGCATAGAAACCACAGGACATGCCATAATTGCAGCTACTTGGTTTAAACTACAAGCTCCTAATTTCCATTGCATGGCATCGTAATACACAAAATTACCGGGTCGAATTTCGCCAACTTCATCAAATGTATCTATTACACTGCATGAAGGAGTATCACCGATAGAAACAATAGCCTCTGGAAAATTTATTTGAAGTTTTTTCAATTCATCTATTGAGTTTCTATAGATGTCTATAATTTCTTGTTTTGACTGTGTGTTATAGGTATTTCCAAAATGTGCCAAAAAACCAGAAAAATTCAAATTATCTGTTTTTAAAATGGCCTCCACTACTAAACTTATATAATCAATATCAGCTACTTGTATTCCGGTTCGACGATAACCTGCATCAATTTTAATTAAAACATTAACTAAAAAGCTAAGGTTTTTCTTTAAAAAGACTAGAGCATCAATAGATTCAACAACAATATTAACGGTAATTCTATTTGCCAAATCATTAATGGTTTCAATCTCCAACACATTAAGCGGAAATGCTATGGTTATATCATTCCAACCTTGACTAGCAAACTCCACAGCCATATCAATAGACGAAACTGTAATTTTATATATACCATATGCCTTAAAATGCTCGCCAATTTCTGCAGATTGATGTGTTTTAAAATGAGGCCTAAAAACTACTCCGCTATTTTTAGCTTTATTTGCCATGGTTCTGATATTGCTTTGACAAATAGATTTATTGACAATTAAAGTAGGTTTTGTAATCGCTTTCATTCCTAAATTTTACTCAAACCTAATTATTTTTCGTGAGCTTCTTTAACTTCTTTTATTCTTAACTTTTGAGCTTATGATTCTAAGAATTGACAATGAGCGAATTAACTACACAGACAGCCTAAATATTTTTGCTGAAAAAATATTTGGATTATACCATCAATTCGTTGTCAATAAAAGTGTAAAAATTGCTCAATTGAACGAAGTGAAATCATGAGTACTTTTGAAAATATAAATGATTATGAACTAATAAATTACACTTGAAATGAAATTCACGAACACCAACAAAAATAAATATTGTTGTGAGTAATTTTTCAGGTTAGAAAAATCTTTCAAGACTGACATCTTTTGCTAAGGCAAAATTCTTATTCTCCAGACTCTCAACCATTTTGCTTGCAAAACAAGCTGCCAGCATTATGCTCCAATACTTTTATAGGCAAATTAATTATTCTATGTGCTTTATCTAAAAGGGGTAAAATGTTTTCCGGTTCAGCATCCCAATTAAAATTACCATGTATATAGCTTGACCTCAGGGGTGAGCACATCGAATGAGCAGGTTGCCAAATAAAAATTGCATTAATTTTATTTCGAACTCAGGTCAATATAAGTAACCATTTTAAAAAAGGAAACCACAAGCCAAGAAAATGAAAACGGATATCCTCAATTCTATTACTTGTGGCTCCCAAACCATGCTTTTATATTTTATCTTTTTAGGGATGATCTAAACCGTAGTCAGTCATTACCCAACATTTTCCCGGTATTTCTGATTCCCAAATATCATCAGCAGTTTTTACATAACTAAGCGTTTGCTCCAGGTTCTTATCCACACAAATTTTTTGCCCTTCCGGTAAATACAAAACGATATCAAGCTCAGGGAAAGTCCATCGGTCTTTATTGTTGTGATAGAACAAAGGATCGATATAGAGAACAGAATCTTTTAAATGCCAATTAAACTCAATATTCGATGCATTTTCTCGTGCTAACTTATTTGTGGCTCCGCGAGCCTCTTTTTCAAACTTTATAGACACTTCGTTGTCTGAAGTATATTTAATCTTAAGATCGGGCTCTAAATACACTCTATCAGGATAGAATTCATGGGTGTAAACATCTAAACCCTCTTCAAAGAAATATACCTCCGAAAAGTCATCCATATCTGTACTTGATCTTATATATAAAGTTTGCTCATTGGGAAGGTTCATTTCAATGGAATCATCAAGCTGCGTTGAAAAAGCATACTCCTTTACTTCAAACAGTGAAATGCCTGCTAAAATAATAATGCTTAAAACCCAGGCCACTGTGGCAACAACCGAAATTACTTTATCGTTAGCTCTAAAGCGTAGTACCAATTTTAGTCCCCAATAAATAATTGCAATTACTGGTGCCGAAACAATAATAATGATACAAACGGTTGCCAATAAAATACTTTTAGGATGCACAATGGAAAATAGAAAATCAGGGATTAATATATGATGCTGATCGGTATGTGTCCAAAACAGGAAGGAATCGGAAAAAACGAAAAATCCAAATAGACTTGCAATAAGACTTAAGCCTGTAATTATAAAAACAACTCCAATAATGATTAATATGAATCGTCCGAAAAAATTCAGCACTTCAACAAAACCGTTTCCAACAGTATTCATGCTGTTTCTACCTCGACGATAGCCATCGGAATCGCGCATTTTTTTGAAATTTCCTTTTACATTATCAAATTCAGTTTTTACACGTTGTTCAATATCATTAATGGTGAAATCGCCTCCACGCATTTCCATTTTTTGCGCCGTTGTTAGAGCTGCTGGAGTAACTATCCAGAGAACAAGGTAAACCGCCACCGGGAATCCAGCCATTGCAAACGATAATATGACGAAAAGCACGCGGAGTATAACCGGATCGATACCAAAATAGGCTCCAAGACCAGAACAAACACCCCCAATAACATTGCTGTCTAAATCGCGGTAAAATCTTTTGCGGTTAAGTGGTTCATCATATGTTTTTTGCGCTTCAGGTTCACCTTCAAAATCTTCGGGGCGCCCCATTATTTCAATCATTTCATTCACATCATCAAGAATAATCACTTGCTTTTGATCGTTTATTCTTAGTTGTAATAATTCAGCAATACGGTTTTCAATATCTGCTATTATTTCACTGCCTTCACGATCGGTTTTAAAATGGCTTTTTATTTTACCCAGGTATGCATTCAATATTACGAAGGCATCTTCATCAACATGAAAAAGCAATCCACCAATATTAATTTTTACTGTCTTTTTCATCTTAGGCCTCCTTACTATTAATTGATTCAACTGCAGTTACTAATGCTCTCCACGAAAGGTCGAGTTCTTTTAAAAATTCACGCCCTAATTCGGTTAGGGTATAATATTTACGTGGTGGTCCTTGGGTGCTTTCTTCCCATCGGTAGCTTAACAAGCCCGCATTTTTTTGACGGGTAAGCAAAGGATAAAGTGTACCCTCAACAACAATTAATTTCGACGCTTTGAGTTCCGCTATTAACTCGGACGCGTAGCAGTCCCTATTTGAAAGTATGGATAGAATACAAAATTCTAATACCCCCTTTTTCATTTGAGCTTTTGTATTATCAAGTTTCATGTTTTCTTCTTTTATCCACGAATTACACGAATTATCACTAATTCAATATTAAAGAATTTGTGGAGTTAGTAATTTAAAGATTCATTTTTCGTTTTACATTTTCGAATTCGTTTTTAACGGTATTCTTAATGTTTTCAACAGTAATTGGCTCGCCTCGCATCTCAAGTTTTTGTGCCGAGGTAATGGCTTCAGGAATTGCTACCCACAGTATCAAGTATATAATAAAGCCTGATAAGAAAAAGATGGCAAATACTATAAACAAGGCTCGGAAAATCCATGGATCGGTGCGGAAATAAGCACCCAATCCGGAGCAAACACCGCCTAGCATTCTGTTGTCAGGATCACGATACATTCGTTTTGATGTCTTTGAAGAACGGTAATTTGATCCCGTTGCTTTTGGACCTTCTTCCGCATCTTCAATAAAATCGTGTGGTTCTCCCATTATGGAGATAACGGCATTTACGTCGTCAACACGAATCAGGTCTTTTTGTCGGTTTATTCGCTCTGCAAATAGTTCCGACAAACGAGCTTCAATATCAAGTATGATATCCTTCTTTTCTTTTTCATCATTAAACTGCCGTTCAATGGCTTGAAGGTACGATTTGAGAATTTCGTAAGCTTCATCGTCAATGTGAAAAAGCAAGCCGCCTAAATTAATGCTAATTGTTTGTGTCATGATTTTAAGGTTTTATTATCCAGTATTATGCTCTGGCATAATCGACTAAAAGCAACTAAGTCTTAAATAGTTTTAAGTGGTTTTTTCATTTTCTAAGTTGCTCTAAGTCGGTATTAACCGGAGCTTGCCATTATTTCGCAATACTCATAATGTCTAATCCCGGGTTTAACATGCGTTTTTAAGGGTTCATAATTATAGTACTATCTTATGTGCTGTAATAATCAATACAAAGATATGTCATTTTTTTAGTATTATGCAATACCTAGTACTATTATTTTTAACAAATTAGCAACTCTTTTAACCCAACCAATGAAAAATTCAAATTCAATATAACCTTCTTTGAAGCTCGCCTTTATACTAAAAACAACTGCATTAGCCAAAAGATTTGATGCTGTTTGCGTTTTTGTAAACAAAGAAGTAAATAACGAAGTACTAGTTAAGTTAAAAGAGTATGGTGTTAAATTGATTGCATTACGTGTAGCCTGTTTCAATAATGTGAATATTGAAAAAGCGAAAGAGCTTGATATTGGAATTTTTCGAGTGCCTGCCTACTCACCATATACAACTGCAGAACATGCTGTTAGATTGCTACCAACCTTAAACAGAAAATATCATAAAGCTCACCCAAGGGTTCGCAGAATTCCATTGCCAGAAACCTTAGGCTAAACCCCACTTCAATTCTTGTCTTGCAATCAGTAGGTGAAGCTATGTAAAACATGATAAACATTAACAATATAGTCGCCGTGTGCTCTATTCTTGCCCTCGACAATATGGAGGGTTACATTCTAAAACGAACCATTAATGTTATTCTGGTTTATCATTGGTGGCTGTATTTTTGAAATAAACTTAACCTAATAAATAGGACTTTGAGCGGTCTGCAAGACCCAGCGATGAGTCCAGGTTGAACTACAATTCGGGCAGTTTTTGAAATTTTTGTTCTATGTACTTATCGACGGTTTCTAAATTTTAAGAACTGAAAATCAGGAAGTTATATATGGAGGTAGTATGATTAAAAATAAATAAACACGTATTAAAATAACCAAATCCTCTAATTCTTCAAATATAAACAAAATGTATTTATTTATCTTAAATTATTTTATATTTAAAAAAGCTATCCCGTAGGGATTTAGTTCAACCAAGTGTATTTTGATATAAAATTCTGTATTACAATAATCCAAATATGTATTTTAGAACTGTCATCTTATTTAAGGTTCTACTACCAATTTTGTGGGTAAGGTTAAAATTATATGAGTTTTTTAGTTTTTAAGTATGAAGTTCTCAGTCTTCAGTTCTCAGTAAACTTGACTGCCTACTGAGAACTGCCTACTATATCTCACTTAAAAAATACTCT
>JAQICC010000009.1 GCA_027858735.1 Salinivirgaceae bacterium | reverse complement strand
CCTAGGAATTGTTGGTTTCCACATTTTGAGTAGCCTGCCCCGATTATTTCGGGGAAACGAAAAGTATGAAAACCTTACAAGACCTCAGTCGATTGAGCAGATTTGCGATAGCGAATCGCACAATTTGGGTTTTAATCATTTAAAATACTCAATTATTAAATAGATAGCATTTTTTATAATGTCCTTTATGGCAAAGCATTGTTTGGTTAAATAACTGATAGAATCGTTTTATTTTGGTAAAATATTGGTATGCTCTAATCATGAAAAATTATTAATTAGTTTTTTTTCATACTAATAAAACAACAGAGCGTAAGAATTTGAGATATGAATAATAAAATGTAGGAGCTGAAATTAAGTTAATACAAAGTTTAATCCGCTAAAGTATAGTTTCCCGATACAAATCTTAGCTTATCCTAAAGCAACATCAAGTAACATCATGGTTGCAAAGCCAAGCATTGCACCTATAGTTGAATAATCGGTTTCGTTTCCCATTTGCGATTCAGGTATTAATTCTTCAACAACTACAAAAATCATGGCTCCTGCTGCAAAAGCGAGAGCATACGGCAATAAAGGTGTTATGGATAATACTAAATAGGCACCTAAAACACCTGCAATAGGCTCAACAATACCAGAAAGCTGGCCATAATTAAATGCCTTTAATCTAGAAAAACCTTCTCTGCGAAGAGGAATTGAAACGGCTGCTCCTTCAGGAAAATTCTGCAATCCAATTCCTATTGCCAAAACAATGGCACCTGCCAGCATTCCTGTATCCGGATTATTTGCCAATGCCCCAAATGCCACACCTACAGCTAATCCTTCAGGAATATTATGAAGCGTAATGGCAAGTACAAGTAATACACTTCTTTGCCAAGATGTTTTAATTCCTTCAGCCTTATCAATAGATAATCCTAAATGTAAATGAGGCAAAAGTTTGTCAACTAATAAAAGAAATGCTCCGCCACTTAAAAAGCCTACTACAGCGGGCACCCATGGAGTTACACCGCTTTCTTCAGCCATTTCTATTGCGGGTTTTAGTAGCGACCAAAAACTTGCTGCAATCATAACGCCAGCTGCAAAACCTAGCATTGAATTAAGTATTTTGGGGTTAATGGTTTTAAAGAAAAACACCATTGATGAACCAAGGGCAGTAACCAGCCATGTAAATAAAGTTGCTATAAGTGCAAGCAATATGGGGTTATATTCAAGTATCCAATCTAAATTCATTTTTCTTTTTTTTGTATTGGTAAATAATCGGTAAAAGTAATATTTATCTATTGCATAATTGTTACCTAAAAAAAATATTTTACAGCCAAACAGTACACTGAATTACCATTAACTTTTATCTATTGCTGAATACAAAACTTTTAAAACATAAGGCGCTAACATCAGGTATTGCAATAACAAGATTCCGATATTAGACCATCTAACACCTCAATACTTACACCTCTTTAGCTATAGAAAAAACGAACTCAACTCCTCCATCAACAGGTTGTTTAATAGATATTTCGCCCTTATGAAAAAGCACTCCGTTTTTTACAATGGCTAAACCCAAGCCTGTACCACCGTTGGTACGAGCTCGGCCACTATCAACCCGGTAAAAGCGCTCAAATATTCGTGCAAAGTGTTTTTCGGGTACTCCCGAACCATTATCGGAATAGGAGAAGTAAAGGAATAGCTCGTCTTCGTGGTAGTTTTTAATAGTAATGGTAATATTGTCGCCGGCGTAATTCACTGAGTTTTCAACCAAATTTCGCCAAATTGAATAAAATATTGATTTATTTCCTTTTATTTTCAACTTTTCAGAAACATCAATGCTAAGACTTATATTCTTTTCACTTATATTCATTCCTAAATCTTCGGCAACCAAATCAATGGTTTCTTTCACATTTAATTTTTCAGTACTAAATAAGTCCGAAGCTTCTTCAATTTTATTAAGCAATGAAATATCCTGAATTAAAGCTGCTAAGCGTTGAGTTTGAAAATGAGAACGCTCTAAAAAGAAACGCATTTTATCCTTATCCATTTCCGATTGCAAAATGGTTTCTAAATACCCTAAAATAGAACTTACAGGAGTTTTAAGCTCGTGTGCAATATTGCTTGTCATTTGCTGCTTAAGCTTTTTACCTTTCTCAAGTTTAGTAACATCATTAATTGATATTTCAAAACTCCTATCTTTAAATACAATGGCCTGAATTACAAAATACTTTCCACTTTTATGAACTGTAAGAACATCGCTTGCTAAATCATCAAGTGCTTGATGTTTTATTTCAAGATTCTCGTTAATGAATTTGTTTATGGCATGAAACTCATCAAGCTCAAAAAACCTATTGGGCCTAATTGCAGGCTCATCTGCCATTGTATTTAAATATTGTATAAAGTGATTATTAGCCAGTAATTGTTTTTTATCTTTAGTAAAAACGGCAATTCCTTCGTGCGATATTTGAAGATGCCTAAACAGCTTTTCGCGCTCTGCAGAAAGGGCTTTCTTGGTTTTTTGCAAGCGATTATAAACCTCAACAATTTGCTCTCCAATATAACCCAGTTCATTTTTCGGGAATTCGGTTTGTATATCAAGCGATTTTCCTGTTGCTGCATGCTTAGCAAACATTTGAAGTGCCGATAGTGATTTTCCGAAATTATCGGACAGATAAATAAGTAATACCCCAAACACTACGAAAAGCAGAAGAATTACATAAATAAAAAACATATCGGCTTTTAAGTAGTTTTCAACCTGTATATCATAGGGTAAAGCTGATCGAACAATATAGTTACCGAAGTTAATGGCATAATAATAATATTCCATTCCGGTGGTTGATGAAAGTCTTATGCTTTTTCCATATTTCTTTATTAAAGCCTCCTGAATTTCTGGTCTATTCGCATGATTGCCCATTTCACCATAATCTTCAACCGAAGAATCAAAATAAACCACACCATCTTTGTTTACAATGGTAATGCGTAAATCTTTTTGCGGAAAAATATTAATCAAATCGTTAACCTGATCATACTTACCAATAGCAACAATTCCATGCGACATAACATAATCGTTAACCATGTTAACATGGGTATTTAGGGTATTTTCTAATTGTTCAACTCTGTAAGTTTTTTCACGTTGATACTGAAATATACCAATGGCAAATGCAAACGCTAAAAAAAGAAAAAAGAAATTGTAAAATAATCTTCGCCTATACCTTGAAACTGTACCCCAATTAAACATGCATTTTTAGTTTTATATTATCGGTTTTGGTAAATTTGCAAAAATTATCTAAATGAAATTAGATTTTTGAAACATAATAATTTACCCGAACCATTATTCGTAGTCAATTTTGAAATAACAATTTAATCATACAATAGTTTATCTCGAGTACTCTCTATAGTTTGTCAAGTACCATTTTATAAAAACACGATATACTAATGGAAAATTAAATTTTCGTGAATAATGATTAAATTGTTGGACACTGACTTTTTGAAATGATTTTTATGATTTTACCTGATTATCAAAATATTAATAAATCATATTTTTGCATTATTATCAGAGTGCTATTTTTAAATTTAACGATCTGTTTCAATTATTTACTGGTGCTTCAAAAGCTTTTCTTTCGTCGAAATAATAACCATAACCCGATCGAGTACACACACATTTACCATAGTAGCCTAATTTTTTTCGTATTCGAGTAACGTTTACATCAACAGTTCTGCCAGAAATATAATCCTGATCAGGCCATACCTTGCATAGAATCTGATCGCGCGAATACACTTTCCCTGAATAGTTATATAGCATGGTGAATATCTGGTATTCGGTTAGCGATAAACCAATCGGTTGCCTATCAATTAAAACCTGCTTTCTCATATCATCAAAAGTCAACCCCTTTGCCTTATATTCTTTGGGTATGGTATTTTTATGATATCGTGAAATAACCGTATTCACCCGTGCCACTAATTCATTTAGCGAAAATGGTTTCTTTATATAATCATCGGCGCCAATCTTTAAACCGTCCAAAATGTTTTCCTCATTGGTCATGGCCGATAAAAAAATCACAGGAACATCAATAGAGCGCTCGTTTCTTAGTATCGATACCATTTCAATACCCGAAATATCTTGCATCATTACATCCAGTAAAATCAGCGAATAACTATTCAACTCTTTTTCAAGGGCTTGTTCTGCTGAATAAGCTACATCAACGTCATAACCTTTATCCTCTAAGTTAAACTTAAGAATGTTGCACAAGTCTGGCTCATCGTCAACCACCAGTATTTTTGTATTGGTCATCATAACATTATAATTTTTCTTATTGCAAATGTATTTCATACAAAAAAAATCAGGTTAACTCACCATTAAGTTTACCTGATTAAATTATAAAGAACCGCTCCTTAAATGCCTGAACTAGAATATTAGGACATAGCTATTAGATTTTGAAACAATTCGGAGCAGTTCTATTTTATAAGTATTTCTACTATGAAATTCAATCTTTTAAAAATCCCCCATAAAGTCCCCCCGAGAGGACACTTCCTAGCCTCTTCGGTGGAAGTTCTCCTTATAAGTAAAAACCTATTGGGAGAGGGGATATATGTTTAGTCTATTTTGAAGCAGTTGACCAACCAGCTGCCCATGTTGGAGCATCTTTACCATTACCCGCACCTGTTGCACTTACGTTTTCGCCTAGCGTTAAAATATCAATTGCTTTTTGGGTATTCCCTTCGCCCATGTCAACAAAAGCAACATTTGTTACGGTAATATCGCCTGCAGCAATTCGTGCTGCAGCATCAGTATCATCACCCGATGCATAAAAATACGCTTGATCTTTACCCGCAGCTAAACCTCCTATAACTACATTGTCAATAGTTTGTACACCGGCACCTTCTTTTAAAAACCAAGGCTTTTCACCCATACCATAAACGGTTAAGTTGCTTAACGTAGCATGCGTCATTGGAGTAGCAGCACCATTAGCGCCGTTATTAGAACCCTCTATACCCGACTTTGCAGAATTAAGTGAGTACCAGTACGAACCTGTTCCCGACCATCCATCAGCAAAGTCAATACCATCATCCTGACTTTCAATTGACACTATGTATGATGCATTTACGGCTCCACCAAAAAACTCAATACCATCATCGTTTCCTTTGTAAGACGATACATAACTTACCTGAGTACCAGAACCCACACCAAAGAAAGATACACCGTTAAACTGTTTTTCTTCAGTAAAAGCATAACCAGTATATTCAACTCTTAAATAAGTTATAGAACCCGAGTTATCTGTAGCTTCAGTACCGCCATAAGGTAGGTTACCAACTTCTGATAATCCGTCGCCAGTATTTACCGGAGCCTTACCGCAAATTACCAGGCCACCCCATGAACCGGTTTCTTTAACCGATGATGTCATAACTACAGGAGCACTTGCTGTACCGTTTATAGTTAATGTAGCGCCTTGTGCAATGGCAATATAAGAAGTTGTTCCACCTTTTGCCGCAATTACTGTACCGGCAGGAATGGTTAATGAACCACCCTCTGCAATTACCATAGCGCCATCAAGATTATATGCCACTGATGCATCTAATGTAATGGCTTTTGTGTACTCACCTGCAATGTTTTCAGCATTAACATCCGGAGTTTTTTCATCTTCATCTTTCTCACATGATACAAAGGTCATGCTCAATCCTAAAAGGATTGCAAACATCATTAAATAGTTACGATTTTTCATTTTTAACATGATTAAATTAATTAAACGTTATTTTAAAATTTATAAGATATACTTGCTTCAAGGCTAAAGCCTTTTTTATAAGAACTCACTAACCAATCATTGTCTTCGTTGGTTTGAATGCGTTCATAAGTTGGATTCAATATGTTTTTTGCTTTTACGCCGAATTCTATGTGTTTAATGTCTGTTTTTACAACACAATCAAGCGTATTAACTGCTTTATCAATTTTGTTTCCTAACGATGAGTGACCAAGAGCATATAACCTATCAGAAACATAATTATATACCAATGCTGCTGTTAGAGAATTAGCATTATTATTCCATTTTCTGTTGTATCCAAGGGTAGTATTAGCAATCATTGGAGCTGCCCCCTGAAGCACTTCATTGTCTTTATTAAAATTCGAATTGAAGTTGTTATTTGTTTCCTTACGTATCTTTTTACCATTCAATTCTTGCTTTGTTGCCATTAAAGTCACATTTGCAGCAATAAAAAGCTTTTGGGTATTCGATTCACGGGTCTTTTTTATCAAATCACGCTTCGCATCAATCTCAATACCATATAAATAAGCCCAGTCTCCAGTATTCGCATTTGTATATTCATCAATGGAGCCATTTACCACTAATTTGTTTATTGGGTCGATAATGTACTTGCCAAAAACAGTTGCCGAGTATATTTCACCTGATTTTGGAAACGATTCAATCTTTAAGTCTACGTTGTATACATCGGACGGGTATAACCATGGATTGCCATAAGTACGCTCGGTAATACCTTCGAAAACTAAAAATGGCATTTCCTGAAAAGTCGGTAAGGTATATGTTTTTGATGCTGCAAAACGCAAATTGCTTTTATCGGTTAAGCTATAACGTATTGATAAATTTGGAAGAAATGCAAATTCTTTAAATTGAGTCTGTTCCTCTCTCCCGCTAATGTTTTGCGATGATAAATAGCTAATTTCCTGAAATACATACTCAAAACGCAATCCGATCAATACTAAAAGCTTTGCCGATAAATGATAATGAAGCGCGGCAAATACAGCATTATCAAGTAAGCTGGCATTGTATCTAAAACCAGGTCCCTCTGAAGTGCCTAAGGTTTTTATAGTAAATAAACTATCGGTAAAGTTTGTGTTGCCAATAAACGAATCAACATCATCAACATCAACCTGCACCAGTTGAAATCCCTCTCGTTGGTATATATTATGATTGAATTGCTTAGTACTAAAATCTCTGGTTTTATAGCGACCTGAATACCCTAACGTTACTTTCCCTCTATAGTCTTCATCATTTATTGCCGCCCCAAACTTAGTATCAAAACTGAAGTTTGCTGCAACTTCATTATCGTTATAATTATGAAAATAGCGGTAATTTCTTCCAGAAATTTCTGAATCCATCCAACCAATATTCGAAGCTGAATCGTAAGCTGCAAATGTTGTTCTTCGCTTATCGGGCATGCTATTCTCAATGTAATTATACGCTAATCCCCACTTTACACTATTTTTATTCGAAAGCTTTGTTTCTGCTAACAGCTGATTAATAACCACAAAATTTCGTTCAAAATGGCTTTGTCGTCTTAAGCCATTATCATATCTATCATCGGTAATATCTCTCATTCTACCGTATAAACTTGCATACTTCTGCTCCGATGAATTCATGACAATACTGTTGTAATATAATTCAGTGTTTGATGAAGAATAGTTAAGATTTAACATTCCGGTTGTTTGCGTATTGTAAGCATAGTCGGTCCCTGACAAATCATCAAGCCGATAATCGGAACCATTGATATTGCGTTTAGTAATATCAGTATTGGTCATTTCATTGTCGAACGAAACGGTATAAAATACATTCAGTTTTTTTGCACCGGCAAGTTCAAAATTTGTTCCTCCACTAAAACCAATTCCTATATTAGGTACTATACTTTTGCTAATCGGATTCCAACTATTTTGAAAATTATAACTCGATCTATCTTCTAATAAATCAATGTTTGGTTCATTTTCTGAATAGAATCCTGCAATGCCAGGTCCATCTTGTAAATAAAACTCACTAAGGCCAAAAACGCCCGAATTTAAACCACCTTTTAAATGCACTTTAGTATATGCATCGCCATCATGACGTTTTGATACAATGTCAATATTTGCTCCACCAAAATCGCCATATAGCGATGATGAAAATGTTTTTTCAATATTGATGTGCGATATAATGTCGGTGCTAAATAGCGCAAGGTTAATATTTTTAACAGCGGCATTATTTGAAGGTAAGGGCAAACCATTCAAGGTTGTAGTATTGTACCTATCGCCTAAACCTCGTACATTTATAGATTGTGTTCCCTCTTGTTTTGAAATACCTGTTACTTTGGCAACGGCACCTGCCGCATTACTCACCCCTTGAGTTGATAATTGCTGAGCACCTATAGCTTCAATTGCAATGGCCGAATTTTTTTGCTCTAATATTAAAGCCGATTCGCTTTCGCGATTTGCTTTGGCTACTACTTCAACACCTTCAATGGCAATTCCATCGAGTTTCATATCAACGTTTACCAAAATATTTTCGCCCCCAACTACAATTATCGCTTGTTTAAAGGTTTCATAACCCATAAAAGTGCACATTAAATTGTAGGTTCCAGCTTGCACTTTAAGAATGAAATTTCCATCAAAATCAGATGTTGTACCTATAGTAGTTCCTTCAATAAATATATTAGCAAATGGCAGTGAAATAATTTTTTCACCCTGCTTTTCAGTAAGCGTTCCACTAATTGTTCCCGACTGAGTGTAAGCAACCAATTGTAATGCTATAAATATTAATAATAGTGTAATTTTTCTGTCCATAATTAATTTAAAATTCAAACGTCTTTTCTATTGTTTCAAAATCTTTTGCAAGTATAGCGCTGTATTATTGCTTGCACATTAGGACAAGATTATGCTTGAATTTAAATTTTGTTACAGTTGTGTTTCAATTATTACCCACAGGTTAATTGTTGTTTGATATTCTATTAGAACTCAACCTACAAAGTGTTGTAATTATGCACATTACAACAGTCTCGATTTAAATTAACATTGAATAGTTTTTTTAGATTTATGAAAGCAGTTGCTAAAAAGAATAGTGAATTATTTGAGCTTAAATAATGAATTGAGATAACAAGCAGAGTAAACGCATCAAAATATTATATGTACATCAGGAAAGGTGACTAATTTACCTGAATTCGTTTAAAAATCAATTTATTTACCCCAAACCCTTAAGGGAGCAATTGATTTTCTTCACTCCCTTTAGGGGTTGGGGCAGATGAAGAATAATCAAATTGCGGTTTAATAAACTAACCTGATACTCATAAAATATTATAATATTCCCCTTAGTCCTTCAGACAGCACACCCAAAGGAGCACTTTAATTCAGTAACCTGATGAGTAATAAGGAGAATACTGTTATTTTCAGCAAAGTTTTACTTAGCAAGACCTCTTCTGGGAGAGGTGCCAATAACCTGTCGCGAACCTGATTCGGGAGGCAGAGATACTATTTTGGTATAGTAATAAATTTGATGCGTTTGCATCTTTTTTATTCATAAAACAGGAGTTACGGCAAATAAACAAAAAATAACCCGCCAAAGAATTAATCTCTGACGGGTTATCAATTTCCTAATTGCATTTGGAAAAATATAAAAAATTACTCTTTATTATCGATAGTATCATTTAATGAAGCCAACTTCTGCTCAGCTAATTTTTTAGCTTTGCCCATCGGAAAATCTTTTAAGTATTTTGTGTACGATTCTGAAGTATTCTTATATCTCGCATTCTGCCATGCACAAATATCAATATTATTCGTTGCTTTTTCAATGTATTCACCTTCTGGATAAATTTGTATATACTCCCTAAGTAAAGAATCGTTAAACTCATTTGCAGCCATTGTATGAGCTTTTATGAAATATTCTTTTTCATTTGAAATACTATCATCCGTTGTTTGTGAATTAACAATAACTATAGAGTTAATAAACAACATCAATAAAATTATTCTATATATCATAACAGCAGCTTTTAAGGTTATTATTTATATATCAAAATTATTAAATTATCGTTATCGTCATGCTAATTTTAGATTAAGTTTTTGTTACAATTGTTAAGTATCCTTTAATGAGATATTAACCAAATGCAACCTGAATGGTATTACAAGCAAGTAGAAACAAAAAAAACAGCATCGATATGCTGTTTTTATATTTATAAACTAATGCGATAACCTTCTCAAAATCGGTTTTTATTAAAGATTTATTTGCACAACTTCATTTTCTTTTAAAATACTAACTTTTGCTTGCTACTTCTGTACTATTCATAGCTGTACCTTCAGGTTTCATTAAAACTTCTATATCAATAGTTTTACCAACCTCCGAATTAATTTCATTAACCACCGATTCGTATCCTCTATAGGTACATTTCAGATTACATGACGCTACCTCAGTTTTTAAAATAAAATTGCCATCAAAGTCTGTACTTGTAACTTCAGTAGTACCTTCAATAAATACATTGGCAAAAGGGAGTACTACTTTTTCGTTATTTACCAATTCGGTCAGTTTTCCCTTTATAATAATACAATTTGAAGTTTCTTTTTCTATTGTATTTTGATTAATTTGTTGCGAAAAACCATAAAACTGATTCACACATACAACAACCAAAACAATTATCAACTTTTTCATATTTTCCTATTTTAAAAATGTTTTTTATTTCTAATACAATAATACTACTTGCATATTTCTTCAGTATTAGCCCAATCTTATCTTATTATGTACTTTTTATTACAATTGCGTTTCAATTTAAGAGCAATACAGAACTCTGGGTAATTTTATTTTATGCGACATACACATTTTGCAAGCTTTCATCGTATTAAAAAGTAATTTTACATTGTCAATGAAAGAATGATTGAATGAAGTAATGCTTCAATAAATAGTAATTGTATCATTTTAGTACACACCAAAAATGACATTAGCTTATAAATATTTGGGATTTTTAGCATTATATCATTCAACATTAAAACATTATATCATTCATATTTAAAACCATTATAAAATGTTCACCGGAAAAGGAAATACAATAAATAACCTAAAACACCTATCACCAAAACAGGCTCTTGAATGTTGTAACAATGGAGCTATTATAATTGATGTTCGCGAAGAGTTTATGAGCCATGTAAAAACTTTTGATGTACCTGAGATAAAAGTTTTTCCTTTAAAAAAGATGAGCGAATTGGTTGGCAAACTTCCTAAAGACAAATTCTTAATATTTGCTGATGCCACCGGAGTTAAAAGTAAGCCGGCAATGGAATTTGCAAGTAAAAATGGCTATGCACAAATAGCAAATCTTGCAGGTGGTTTATTAGAATGGGAGCGTGATGGACTACCTACCATTACTTATCAAAAAATTAAAGTAAGCGGTCGTAATAAATGCGAGTTCTTGCATAAAGAATCGTTGAAATAACTAGTGTCAAGTCAAGTAAACTAACGGGTAAAAATTTCCGCTCTGCCAGAAACCTAAGCGAGAAATATCTTCCCCTGGGGAGCCTTCCGAAATAAATTCGGACCAGATCGATCCGAAACTATTTCGGATGTTTTAACTGATTAATTCATGTGTTTAGTTTAGTGCAGATACAACTTGCAATACCTGTCGAGGTAGTTCCCTACTTCAAAGGGATTGCAAGGAAGTAGATGTGCTGAAATAAATGCACTTTAGTAATACCTAAGTTGAGCGATTCGAACAAAGTGAAGAGGCGCTTTACTTAGGTATAACCC
>JAQICC010000087.1 GCA_027858735.1 Salinivirgaceae bacterium | reverse complement strand
ATGCTGCTTGATGAAAATGGAAAAATTATAGTGGTGAACTCCAATAAGTTAACAAAAAATACTTTTTGGACAGCATTGATAATGATAAGAATGACATAACGTGCGAAACTTGAGTAATTAAAACAACTTCTATGAAAAGTTCAAAGCATTTCTGCACAAAAATCTTTAAGATTTCAATCTTTTTACTCTTTTTTATAGTTCAAGCCGGAAACGGTTTTGCCCAAAAAATAGAAGTTGATGCATCAATAATCGAGAATAAAGTTCCCAAATATTTATTCGGTTCGTGCATTGAAGATGTAAACCATGAAATTTATGGTGGTTTATACGATCAAAAAATATTTGGTGAAAGTTTTGAAGAACCTGCCAATTACAGTTTTATCGGCATGTCTGTTTACGCCGGAGAATGGGAATTGAAAGATTCCGTTCTTTCCGTAAAAAGATCTGATGGGGCAAAAGTAATTTTTGATAATTCGGAAATTGGCAACGGCACTGCCGAAGTGAAAGTAAAATTTACCGGTGAAGGGGAAAATGGAGGAATTGTATTTCATGTATCGGAATCGGGTATTGGAGCCGATAATTTTATAGGCTATGAAATTTCTTTATTACAACATGATCAAAAAATTAGATTAGGAAAGCATGTGCATAATTACACTTTATTAAGAGAAGTACCAGCTGTTTACAATATACAAGATTGGACTTTACTTAAAGTAAATATGGAAGGTTCTCGAATAAGAGTTTACATTAATAATTCCGAAACTCCGGCAATGGACTATACCGATAATAATAATCCGATATTAACCGGTAAATGCGGATTACGTACATGGAACGCTGATTTGGATTTTAAAAAAGCGATTGTTTCGTCCTCAACCGGCACCGACAGCATCGATTTTAAAGTTACCAGTTCCAATTTTGTCAGTAAAATGTGGGATGTAGTTAAAAGTACTAATGATTCCGTTATTTTTAATTTGGAACAAGAAAATGCTTTTAACGGAATTAATTGTCAAACGATCAACTACATTTCCGGTACCGAAAACGCCGGTATTATTAACCGAAGCTTAAACAGATGGGGTATTGCTGTAGAAGATAATCAAGTTTTTCAAGGCAGGGTTTACCTTCGCTCAAGCGATTATAAGGGTAAGGTTATTGTTGGTCTTCAAAATGCCGATGGTACCGAAACTTATGCTACAGATACTTTAAAAAACCTAAGCGAAAGCTGGCAAAAACATTCTTTTAGTTTAGCATGCAACAAAACCGATGCTAATTCACGATTTGTAATATTAATGAATGAGCCCGGCAAAATATATATCGATCAGGCCGTATTAATGCAAACCGGCGAAAAACAATTCAAAGGCCTTCCGTATCGTGCAGACATTGGAAATATGCTGGTAAATGAGGGTTTAAACTTTTTAAGGTACGGCGGAACTATGGTTAATTCTTCTGAATACCGATTTAAAAAAATGATTGGAGACCGCGATCAACGTCCGCCATATAAAGGACATTGGTATAAATATTCTACTAATGGTTTTGGAATTGAGGATTTTGTGGCATTTTGTGAAGCTGCCAAATTTACCTGTTCCTTTGCTGTAAATATTGAAGAAACCGGAGAAGACATGGCTGATATGATTGATTATTTTAATGGCGACATAACCACCGTGTGGGGTAAAAAACGAGCTGAAAACGGTCATCCGGAACCTTACAATATAAAATACCTTGAAATTGGAAACGAAGAGGTTCTTTTTAACGGAGATGTGTATGCGGAATATATGCATTATATAGACAGGTTTAATGAAATTTATGATGCTGTAAGTGCTAAAGATTCAAGTATAAAATTTATATGTTCTGCCTGGTGGAGACCCGAATCGCCAAATGTTAAACTAGTTTTTAACGCCTTAAACGGTAAAGCCGATTATTGGGATTATCACCCTTGGACAGATGCTTTAAATTCGGGTTCAATAATTGACAATGAGTTGAAGCGAATGCAGAACCTCTTTAAAATTTGGGATCCGAAAACCAATATGAAATGTGCTCTTTTTGAAGAAAACGGCAACACTCATAATATTCAACGGGCTATTGTACATGCCGCAACTTTAAACGCAGTTCGCCGAAATGGTGATTTTATGCTAACCTCCTGTCCTGCAAACTGTTTGCAGCCTTATCAACAAAACGATAACGGATGGGATCAGGGACAAATATTTTTTACACCTTCGCAAGTATGGGGACAACCAACTTATTACGCACAAAAAATGGCTTCCCAAAATCACCTGCCATTATTAGTTAAATCTTCTAATAACGCTCAATTAGACATATCTGCTACTACAAACGAAAACTGCGATACCGTTATTTTGCATGTGGTAAATACTTCCGGAAATCTAAAATCTGTAAGTATGCATATAAAAGGCATGAAAATGAATTATGGTGAAGTAAAAATATACACTCTTAAAGGAAGTTTAAACGGTGAAAATTTACCTGATTCTCCGGAAAAATATAAAACAACGGAATCATCAATTGAAGCAAAAATAGATTCGTTAGAGTATTCATTCCCTCCATATTCTTATACAATCTTAAAATTTGCACCTACCTCATTTACGGGTTTAAACACAAATACTAAACTAAACAATGAAATTATTTATCCTAATCCTACTGATAAATTTATAAATATTAAATGTTCTGAAAATTCAAAAGTTGAAATCATTAATATAGAAGGAAAAATTGTTCTGTCAAAAATTATTGATTATACTGGAACCATAGATCTTTCCGAATTACAATTGGGTATTTATTTTGTTCGTTTTAACAATAAATCAGAAACTAAACAATTCAAAATATTCAAAATTTAAGAAAATGAAAACAAAACAATTTTCGTTGAAAGGATTAGCCCCTCTTTTAATAAACGTATCGAATACAGATTGTAAAACAGCATACATTTCTGCTCCCCGCTGTGAGCGGAAGTGTCCCGATATCTTTTGCTTTACTTTCACGTTGCGAATAGCTCGTTTTGAGCCATTGTTGTCAGGAGGAACATCCGGATAAAACAAAAAGTTAAACATGTGATCCTTGTGCTTTATGAATCTTTTTTGAAGCGTTCGAAGTTTTGGTATGCCATCAAGAAGCTGTTGCTGGAGAAGCAGAGTGAAATCCTCCAGAATTTCACTCCTGTCGTTTAACGATTCTTTATATTGCTCTGGTTTCATTTTGTGTTTTAGCTTTATTGCTGTTTGCAATAGCTGCTTCATTTCAATAGGCCATTGACTTTGATATTGTTCTATAAAATAATTTAACTCACGAAGCATGTGTGCCAGGCATAATTGTTTGGATTTTGTTGCTGTTTTCAACTGGGCACTTAAAGAATCAGTCACGTAAATGCCATTGGGCAAACCATTACTTTGTTTTTGTTGATACAAAGATGGAGATGAAAAGTGGCGTTTGCCTAACATTTAACCTGCAAGGTATCAATAATTAAAGACTAAATTTTCACCAAAATGTTAATAGAACACGCTTTTTAAAATTTAAACGCTCTGATAATCGCACGGATGAAAAAAATCGCTATTTTCAAGGCCAGGCCAAGGAAAACGAGTTAACGTAAAAAAACGAAAACGCAGATTTCCGG
>JAQICC010000020.1 GCA_027858735.1 Salinivirgaceae bacterium | reverse complement strand
AAATAATCGGGGCAGGCTGTTGTCGCTCAAAATCCAAATCCTCGAATACACTAGTATACTGCGGTTTGAATTTTTCACACGCCTCGAATTTGAACTTTTTAGCTCAAACTCTCGACTTTATGGACAGTATCTAATTAGTACTACCTAAGTTGAGCGGTACTAGCATAGCTAAGTATTGCTTTACTTAGGTACAACCCCGATGCAGGAAATGTTGTTTTTCACCGAATAGGTGAGGTGAAAAACAACATTTCCTGCATCGATTGAGCGTAATCGCTCAATTTGGGTACTAATAATTCAAATCAAAATTTGAGTTTTATTGGTTAGTACTTACTATTAAAAAGGATAAATATTCGTTCGGTATTTTTTCAAGAATTTCGAAATAAAATAAATTGTAACTTTGGCTTGGCTTTTGCGTCTACACAATTGTCCATATTTTAATCAATATACTATGCCCTTAAAGCTTTTAATTATTTTAGGTCTGTTGCTACCAACAAGTTTGTTTTCACAAGTCATAAAAGGAGTTGTTACCAATTACGAGCAAAAACCCATTCCATTTGCCACTATTTATATTGAGGAATTACAAACAGGTACAAGTGCCAATCAACAAGGAAAATACGAAGTGCATGTTAGTCCGGGAACTTATAATATGTCTTTTAGGGCGATGGGAAATACTCCTCAAACTAAAATTATTGAAGTTGGCGATCTAAATATTGAATTAAATATTCAGCTTCAAATGCAATCGTATATTTTAGCAGGAGTAATCGTTCGGGCCGATGCCGAAGATCCTGCCTACTCCATAATGCGTAAAGCCATTGCCCGTGCTCCGGGTTTTATTAACCAGGCAAAATCGTATAGTTCAGAGGTTTATATTAAGGGTTCGGTTACGCTCGATAAAATACCAAAGATTCTTCAGAAACGAATGGAGGTAAATGGTGAGCGACCCGAAGTTGGACAAACTTATGTAAACGAATCGTTAAACCGTATAAGTTTTGAAGCACCCGATAAGTACACACAGGAAGTTATTTCGGTTAATAATTCGTTTCCAATGGGAGAAAACGATGTGCCTGTAATTGAACTAATCTCGGGTAGTATTTACGAATCGCAAGATGATTTTTATATTTCGCCTTTTGCACCCAACGCCTTTTCGCATTACAAATTCGAGTACGAAGGTCTTTTGCAGGATGGGGCTTGGTTTATTGATAAAATAAAGGTAATACCAAAACGCAAAAGTCAGCTTTTAATGGAGGGCTATGTGTATATTGTTGAGGATTTGTGGTGTATGTATAGCTACGATATTATTTTGCGACCTCAGTTTATGGAACTAAAAATGAAACAACATTATGCTCCAGTAAGAGGCAATAGTTATTTTCCGGTAAATTTATTTATTGAAGCTAAAATTAGTGTAATGGGCATTAAAGGGGGGGGGAATTATACCACTACCATTAAATACGATCATGTTATTTTAGATCCAAGGTTTAGCCAAAGCAATGTTGCACAGTCTATAAAATACACTCAGCCTGAAAAAGAAGAAGAGTTTGAAGAACCCAAGGTTGACCCGAAAGTTGAAGAACTGGATAAAAAACTTGAAGTATTGCTTAAAAATGATGAATTATCGAACCGAGAGATGATTCAGATGCAGAAGCTAATGGCTAAAAAGGCTGCTGTATTAAATGAGAGTGTTCGCGAAAATCCTCTTCAAATTACTTCAAACTACGAGCAAATTGTAAATAAGAGCGCTTTAGTTCGCGATTCTGTTTATTGGGATTCGATTAGACCTGTTCCGGCTTCAGATAAGGAGAAAATAAGTTATAGGAAGGTAGATGAGAAGCAAGAGAAAGAGGATTCGACTTCGGCTTTTGTTAAGGCTTTAAAAAAGGTGGCATTTGGTAATTATGAATGGGAACGTAGTAAAAAGTTTCATTTGTACTCTCCCGGACTTCTTGCTACTCGTAATGTTGGTTTTAATCCGGTTGACGGATTGCAGCTTAAACACTACTTTAAAATCCGATGGAATATTGACAGTTTAAAATTCATGGAGATCAAAACTACCGGTGGATACGCTTGGCAAAGGGAACAACCTTTTGGTGAAACCAATATTTGGCTCAAGTACAACAAAATGAAAGATAGTTGGCTTGAAATAAATGGCGGATGGCTGGCCGCAGATTATAATTTAAGCGATGGGACACCAGAAAACTTAAGTGCCATTTACAACTTATTTTTAAAAGAGAGTTATATTAAATTTTACGACCGAAAATATGTATCGCTTAAACACCGAACCGATATTGCTAATGGATTGGCCTGGTTCGCCGGAGGCCAATGGCAGCAAACCGATACCCTATTGAATAATACTGATTTTTCAATAGTATATACCGATTCACTTTACGATGAAAATAAGCCGATTAATCAGGAACTAGCAGTAAGCAATTTAAATCCATCGAAAACGGCAACAATTTTTACGGGCTTTACCTTTACACCAAAAAGCTACTTTAAAATTCAAAAAGGAGAAAAAAAGTACATGGGTTCAAAGTGGCCAACATTTGAGCTGTACCATTATTATGCGCTACCTTTAAAAAATGAATATTCAAGTTTTCATCATACGCAATTAAGCATAAATCAAACGGTTGATTTTTTTGGTATTTCATCCATATCCTATTTGGCAAAGGGTGGGGTTTTCTTTGGTAAAAAAAATGTTCATTTTTCCGATTTTAAACATTTTAAAACCATGGAAGAACCGTTTACCACAAATGATTTCAAAAACACATTTATGTTGCTCAATAATTATGAATACAGTACTGCAAAGTCCTATTTCCAGGGTCACTTTAAATATACTACCCAGTTTTTATTGCTTAAGCGCTTGCCTTGGATAAGTGGTAAATTATGGAATGAAAACCTGTCTGCCAATTTTCTGATGGTTGACGGACATAAACCCTATTATGAAGCTGGATACAGCATGGGGCAAATATTTTTTGCTGGCGAGGTTGGCGTTTATGCTGGCTTTAAAGGAACCGAATTTCATGGTGTGGGTGTAAGGGCAGCTTTTAAGTTTTAGATTTGACAGTTAATTTCAGAAGCACTGAAAGTGCAGCTAATTTCAAGAGAGTGTCTAAAAAGTATAATTTATTTATCATTAGTCACGGCATAAATTTTCAATTAACTGATTATTTGTGTTTTAATATTTAATTAGGTTGTAGTTTAATTTAGCATTTATATTTGTCAAAAGGCTGAAAGTCTTTAATTCATGAGCTTGGGGCATCGCCCCAAGTGAATTATATACCAAAGGAAATCGTCGCAAGTAGAAAGTATAATTGAAAATGAGATGATTACATGCGACGAAATCAACGGGTTTTAAATATATCAACGCAATATTAAACTTGAGCCTTTAATTATTAAGCAAACATATTCACACATAACTTTTTAGGCAGCTTCCCTTTAAATGAGGGAGTTCCCGTTCTGAAGCGAAAGCTTAATTATAACCAATACCAAAAAAAACATTAGGATGAAAGCACTTATAATCGGCTCTTTATTGGGCGATTTGTAATCTGTTATAAATTTATCCAAGGCACCTGACGGACAGACAGACAGGTTGCCTTAGGCTAAAGTAATTAAGGCTTTCGGTCTAATATCCAATCTTTGATTCCCATTTACTGAATAAATATTTTGATTAAGTGCTGAATTGTGCATTAACCTTTCAATATCAGCAGGATACGAAAGCTTGTCTGCCATGAGCTATCTGTTAATAAGAGAAGATTCTGCTATTGGTAGGTTTACAATACTGGTTATTTTTTTCGAGGCGCGACTTCAAGTCGCACTCCGAATATTATGTAACATCATACTTTGACAATAGTCTAGGTCGACAATTGGTCCATCTATTGCTATGCAACTTCTTGAATCAGTGAGACCTTTATTTTGTGAAATAAAATTAATTTGGCAAACTCCTGCCGGCTGTACAGGAAGGGGATACTGAGCGTAGTCGAAGGATCTCTTGGGACTTATTCCCCGCTACTTGTGGCGCCATAAAAACAATTGCTAAACTGATATCCCCTGCTTGCGGCTGGGAGTTTCATTATTTGTGGATAAAAAATAGCTTTTAAGGAAATTATCAATAAGCAATGAGCTGAAAAGGCTAGCACTAAATTCATTTCTTTTATAGCTATACTATAGAATTAAACATAACTTTTAGATTGATATAAAATCGTAATATTTTGTTTAAAATGTTAATAAAATATACTTGTTTATTATCAGTTTTTACATACTTTTGCACCCTGAATGAATAATTATACAATCCCATTTCATGGATAGCAAGAGTCTTCGACTAACAGAAATAAAGAAGATCATTCAGAATGAGCAAGTTACATCGCAAGAATCGTTGCTCAAAACCCTCGTTTCCAAAGAATTTCACGTTACACAAGCTACATTATCAAGAGACTTAAAATTACTAAAGGTTGCAAAAATGCCCGATGGTAGTGGCTCTTATCGTTATATACTTCCGAATGCTATTGCAAATACCCAGCGACCAATATCAGCAGACCGACGTCCGCTTGATGGTTTTTTATCCATTGAAATAAACGAGAATGTTGGCGTAATTCATACACTACCAGCTTATTCACATACCATTTCTTCGGAAATTGATGCACAGGGCATCAACCCCATTGCGGGTACCATAGCAGGAGAAGATACCATAATTTTTATAATACGAGCAGGATATACAGGCAATGATGTTAAAGAGGCATTGCTTAAAGAATTCCCAAATTTAATTGATAAACTTCTATAATATTAAATTGATGGCAAAAGCAAGAAACGCAAGGCTGATTTTAGAAAACGGAAAAGAATTTTCAGGACGGTCCTTCGGTTTCCCCGAGTCGGTTGCAGGTGAAGTTGTGTTCAACACAGCCATGACAGGGTACCCCGAAAGTTTAACCGACCCTTCTTATAAGGGTCAAATCCTGGTTTCAACTTACCCACTTATTGGTAATTACGGAGTTCCAAAACGCGAAGTGGAGAACAATATGCTCAAGCATTTTGAGAGTGATCGTATTCATATTTCAGGATTAGTAATATCTGATTATTCGTTTGAATACAGTCACTGGAATGCAGAGGAGAGTTTAGGTAGATGGCTAACCGATAATAAGGTGCCTGCAATTTTTGGAATAGATACCCGCGAGTTAACAAAAGTATTGCGAGAACATGGTTGTATGTTGGGAAAAATTGTTGTCGACGATATGGATATAGACTGGTACGACCCCAATGTTGAGAATCTTGTTGACTTGGTAAGTATTAAAGAAAAAACAGTTTACGGTACCGGAAAACACAATATAATGTTGGTTGACTGTGGCGTAAAATTCAATATTATTCGTAGCCTTTTAAGATACGATACTACGGTGATTCGTGTGCCATGGAATTACGATTACTCCAATGAAGAATATGATGGCCTATTTATAAGCAATGGTCCAGGCGATCCATCAATTTGTCAAGATGCTGTAGCTCAAATTAAAAATGCTATAGAAATTGATAAACCAACATTTGGAATCTGTTTAGGAAGTCAATTACTTGGTCTTGCCAGTGGTGCCGAAACATACAAATTAAAATACGGACACCGAAGTCATAACCAACCGGTTATTGAAGCGGGAACAAACAAATGTTATATTACCTCGCAAAATCACGGTTATGCAGTTGATCACAACAAATTAAAAGGTGATTGGTTGCCATACTTCTTGAATTTAAACGACGATACCTGCGAGGGAATAAAACATAAAAGCAAACCTGTTTTTGCAACACAGTTTCACCCCGAAGCTTCTGGCGGTCCAACCGATACCGCATTCTTATTTGAACGATTTATTGAACTCATTGAAAAAAGTAAGTAAATCGACATTTAACTAGTACATAAGAGAAAGAAAATGGAAAAAGAGATAAAGAAAGTAGTAGTATTAGGATCGGGAGCTTTAAAAATTGGAGAAGCTGGTGAGTTTGACTATTCAGGATCGCAGGCATTAAAAGCCTTACGCGAAGAGGGTGTCGAAACGGTTCTGATAAACCCAAATATTGCAACCGTACAAACATCGGAAAACATTGCCGATAAAATTTACTTTTTACCAGTAACCGCCGAATTTGTTGAGCGCGTTATTAAAAAAGAAAAACCACAAGGTATTTTGCTTGCCTTTGGTGGACAAACTGCTCTTAACTGCGGTATCGATCTTGACGAGCAAGGCATCTTGAAAAAGTACGATGTTAGAGTTCTTGGTACGCAAGTTCAGGCAATTAAGGATACGGAAGACCGCGACCTTTTTGTTAAAAAGCTTGATGCGATAGATGTAATAACGGCCAAAAGTTTTGCGTGTGATAATTTAGAAGAAGCTTTGGAGGCTACCGGTAAACTTGGTTATCCGGTAATTATTCGTGCAGCTTATGCATTAGGTGGTTTGGGGTCCGGATTCTGTAATAACGATGAAGAACTAACTAAACTTTGTAACAACGCTTTTGCATTCTCTCCGCAGGTTCTTGTTGAAGAATCGTTAAAAGGATGGAAAGAGGTTGAGTACGAGGTTGTACGCGATAAGTACGACAATTGTATTACGGTTTGTAATATGGAAAACTTCGACCCACTTGGAATTCATACCGGAGAGAGTATTGTTGTGGCACCTTCACAGACTTTAAGTAACTCTGAATATCACAAACTACGCGAGCTTGCTATTCGCATTATTCGCCATATTGGTATTGTCGGTGAGTGTAATGTTCAGTATGCTTTAGATCCGAATTCAGAAGATTACCGTGTAATTGAAGTAAATGCACGCCTTTCTCGTTCAAGTGCATTGGCATCGAAAGCTACGGGTTATCCATTGGCCTTTGTTGCAGCAAAGCTTGGTTTAGGTTTTGGCCTGCACGAGCTTAAAAACTCAGTTACCAAAAGCACCAGTGCTTTCTTCGAACCGTCATTAGACTACATAGTATGTAAAATTCCACGTTGGGATTTAGGTAAATTCGAAGGGGTTAGCAAACAAATTGGTAGTAGTATGAAAAGCGTGGGCGAGGTGATGAGCATCGGTCGTAACTTTGAAGAGGCAATTCAGAAAGGTTTGCGTATGATTGGCCAAGGCATGCATGGGTTAGTAGGGAATCGCGATATTGAATTCGACAGTATTGACGGAGAATTACAGAAACCTACCGACATGCGTATTTTTGCCATAAATGCAGCATTAGAAAAAGGTTATAACATTGACAAAATACACGAACTAACCAAAATTGATAAATGGTTCTTGGTTCGTCTTCAAAACATTAATGCTTTAAAAGATCAATTATCTACATACAATACCTTAGAAGAAGTTCCGGTAGAAATTTTGCGTGAAGCTAAAGTTCGAGGCTACTCTGATTTCCAGTTAGCACGAATTGTTTTAAATACCGATGCTGAGGGTGTTGATGATGATATGAAAAAAGTGAGGGAATTCCGTAAAAACTTAGGAATTGTACCTTACGTAAAACAAATTGATACGCTAGCAGCAGAATATCCAGCCATGACAAACTACTTGTACTTAACTTATTCAGGTAGTGCACATGACATTGAGTTTAATCACGATGGAAAATCGGTTACTGTACTTGGTTCCGGTGCCTATCGAATTGGTTCATCTGTTGAGTTCGATTGGTGTGGTGTAAATGCACTGCAAACCATTAAAAAAGAGGGTTACCGTAGTATAATGATCAACTATAACCCTGAAACCGTTAGTACTGACTATGATATTTGTGACCGTTTATATTTTGATGAACTTTCCCTTGAGCGTGTGCTTGACATTAACGATTTAGAGCAGGCAAAAGGAACAATTATTTCAACAGGAGGACAAATTCCAAATACATTGGCTATGCGCTTGCATCGCGAAAATGTGCCTATTTTAGGAACATCTCCCGTGTCGATTGATCGTGCCGAGGATCGTAACAAATTCTCAAGCATGCTTGATAAGCTGGGAATTGACCAGCCACGTTGGAGCGAGCTTACCAGCATTGAAGATACCAACAAATTTGTTGAGTTAGTAGGTTTTCCGGTATTGATTCGTCCGAGCTATGTACTTTCAGGAGCAGCCATGAATGTGGTTTCAAACCCCGACGAACTCCAACATTTCTTAACCTTAGCTGCAAAAGTTTCTAAACAACACCCTGTTGTAGTTTCTGAATTTATTGAGCAGGCTAAAGAAATTGAAATTGATGCTGTGGCACAAAATGGGGAGATTGTAATTTATGCAATGTCAGAACACGTAGAATTTGCAGGAGTTCACTCCGGTGATGCTACCATGGTATTGCCTCCGCAAAAGCTATACTTTGAAACAGTTCGCAGAATTAAGCGCATAAGCAAAGAAATTGCAAAAGAATTGAATATTTCAGGGCCTTTTAATATGCAATTTTTAGCGAAAGATAACGATATTAAGGTTATTGAGTGTAATCTTCGTGCATCGCGTAGTTTCCCATTTGTATCGAAAGTGCTAAAAGTTAATTTTATCGATTTAGCTACCAAAGTAATGCTTGGTATAAAGGTTGAAAAACCTAGCAAGTCGTTATTTGAGGTTGAATGTATTGGAGTAAAAGCATCGCAATTTTCTTTTTCACGTTTGGCAAAAGCCGACCCTGTTTTAGGTGTTGACATGTCATCGACCGGAGAAGTTGGGTGTATAGGCGATAGCTATTACGAGGCAATTCTTAAAGCCATGCTATCGGTGGGATACACCATACCTAAAAAGAACATTTTATTAAGCACAGGCCCACTTCGCGATAAAGTAGAGTTGGTTAAATCTTGCAAAATGTTGATTGAAAAAGGATACAACCTATTTGGAACAAAAGGAACATCAAAATTCCTTGCCGATAATGGTATTCCATCAACCGCGCTAAATTGGCCTGATGAAGATGCATCACCAAATGTTAAGGAATACCTTCAAAATAAAAAAATTGATTTGGTAGTTAACATTCCTAAAGATTTGAGTAAAGAGGAGTTGGATAATGATTACTTTATCCGTCGTAGCGCAATTGACTACAATATTCCGTTAATTACAAATGCGCGATTAGCAAGTGCATTTATTTACTCGTTCTGTAAATTAACAATTGAAGATTTAGAGATTAAGAGTTGGGATGAATACAAGTAATCCTATCTAATTTATATTCAAATCCCGAGACTATTTGGTTTCGGGATTTTTTATGCTTGAAAGAAAATAATAATTACCAAGATAAAAGCACTTAAATACCAATACCTTCCCAAATATTCTAAAACCGTTAATACCCTTTTCCCAAATTTAAAATTTTCTAAATAGATCAACACGAAAAGGTATATAAATACCATAAGAACATTAATGGTTAAGGCATCAATCATGTAAATTGTTTTGCCAATAATAGCATGAGTAATTAGCGTATATATACCCAATAATTTAAGTAAGTGCCATAAAACCAGCAACATTATACTGTAATTAAATAATTTTTTAAGTTCAATAAAGTGAAAATGGTATTCGTATAGCCAATTGTTTTTACCTGCCCAAAGGCCAATTGTGGTAATTATTAAACCATATAAAACAGGAATTGTAATAGATGCGCTTGTAATGGCATGGTTAAAAGTATAGAGTGGTGCAAAAAACGGTTCTGACTGGATTGTTTCGGCAGCTACTAATGAAATTGTTGCTATTAGAACAAACAATAGAGCAAGCCAGCTATACCAAATCCAATGAGGCAAATGGAGATTTGATAATTGTTTTTGGAATTTGAAATTCAACCATAAACCAAGAATAAAACAGCAAATGCTAAAAGGTTTCCAGTAAACACTATTCTTAAAACCAATGTCAATTACTTTGTACCATAAGGTTCCTGAATACGAGTCAGCAAAAAATATTTGGATGGTATAAGATGCGGTAATAAACCATGCCAACACAGCTGCAAATCCAATAATAGAATAAAATATTGAGGGAAGCTCTTTGTCTTGATTCATAATATTTTAAGTGCGAAAATTAGTTCTTATTAGGAAGTAATTTGATTTCCTTTCTGTAAAGGTTCAAATTTATTGATGAGCGAATCGCCCGCCTGATTTATTCGGACAGGCAGTTATTGGTATTTAATAATCCACTATTTACTTATAATTTTAATGCTACCAATAGCCCCTTTTATCCGCATAGTTATTGAATGTTTAGTTTTTCCGTAGTTTTTATTGGTGTATTCATCGCCTTTTTTCTTAAAGCCCTTTGCGTCAACATCGCCCAAAAAGCCATTTATTTCAAATTTCACGCTCATATTTTCCGGCACATAAATTTTAAGCTCACCAATACCAGCATTTACTTCAGCTCTTAAATCGTTTTTGTATTCACCCGATAAGTCTAAAGTTGCTTTGCCAATTCCTGCCTCAATTTTAAGAAAGGGTAGTGAAGTGTTTGCCAAACTAATATTGAACGATCCAACTCCCAGCTTAAAGAGGGCTTTTGCAATATTAAAACCTTCAAAATCTAAGTTGGCTTCACCAGCTCCTAAAACAATACCTAGCGAATATTCAAACTTATCATTTAATGCAATTCTGCAAATATTGTCATCATCAATATGTTTTTCGAGCCCTTCAGTGGATGCTTTTACAACAAGTTTTCCCAAATTATCATCTTCGGTGTATGATACTGTTGGATTCCATTCGTGCTTATCATAAGAAAGTTTTACATCGGCAAGATCGCTACTTCCGCCATAAATATCGAGTTTACCGCCGCTAATGTGAACCAGAGTTTTAATTTTTTTGGCTTTAGCTATTTTTATTGTTTGCTCAAGATTTGAATCGCCTTTTTGGGCATTAACAATAACAGTTGAGGATAAGAAAATTAATACAACCAGAATATTTTTCATAGTTTAAAGGGTTTTGTTCAGTATTTTTTTCAAGTTTTCATCAAATATCGGAATTTTAAGTGATGGATTGAAATTTGGGTTTTGAATAAAGTTACCCATTTCGGCTTCGACATATCCTTTTATAAAATGTGGTGCCAAACAGTATATTAAATCATCTTCGGGACCTAGGTATGGTTTATTAATGGAAAGTATCTCAGAAAAATGGTGCGAAATATCTTCCAAAAGTTCTGAGTAGCTTTCAATTAAAGATTTTGAGATTTGCATTATTATGGTGAACTCCCCATAAGCTTGCCTAACAATTGTAAAATATTTAACCGTTACAGGGTCTTTTGGTGAAACAACATCGGTAGTATAATCTAAATGGCTTTGAAACTTAAATCCCTTTTCAATAATATTATTAGCCGATTCTTTTGTTTTTGTATTGTGTAGAAAAGTAATAACATTTTGGTCAGTTTCAATGGCGCTCAGTAATCCGTTAAGGTATGAATTTTCGTTGCCACCCATATCTTCATAAGAATTCTTACTGAGCTGTTTAATTCGAATTAACCTCATTGAAAATTACTTTTTTCATGGCATCAAATTCCTCTTTATTAAACAAACGTGTAAGGTAAATAATTTTCCCATCTCTATTAATAATAATATTACGGGTTACACCGGCTTTTTTATGCGCATATTTTTCAAATATTTTCGATTCTGGGTCTAAGCCTAATGGATAGGTAATGGCCATTTGAGCTTTGAATTCTTTTACTTTTTCAAGAGGTTCATCTTTATCGACGCCCACCAATACAAAGTCTTTGCCTTTTAGTTCTTGCCAAATTTCACGTTCAATAAAAGGCATTTCTTTACGACAAACTCCGCACCAGCTTGCAGTAAATTGTAGCATTACTACTTTACCTTTTTGATCAGATAATTTGAAAGAATGACCGTTGGCAAAAGTTGTTTCAAAATCGGGAGCTGTATCACCTACTTTAACGAGATAGCCACGGTCTACACCCTCCTTTTGGGCAAAGGTACTGGCTGCTGAAAGGCCTATAAATAAGGTTAAAGCCAATGTTTTTATAAATGCAGTCATTAGGCTATAAGAGTTAGTTTTGCTTTAGTGAAGGTAGCAATAATTATTTTTGATGGATAAGATTAAGTAAATAAAAAACTGTTGTAGAACAAAACGAAAGATAATATGTATTTTTCTATACTTAGTGCGTGCAAGAAAACTCGGTCTCTGATAAGAAAGCTCCAAGAATGAGGCTTTCGCAGCATTGAAAATCAGGAGTCCCGAAATCTCGGGATGACTGGTTGAAATGCAAGAGT
>JAQICC010000450.1 GCA_027858735.1 Salinivirgaceae bacterium | reverse complement strand
GTTCAAATTCGAGGCGTGTGAAAAATTCAAACCGCAGTATACTAGTGTATTCGAGGATTTGGATTTTGAGCGACAACGAAGAAGTTGGACTTTATAGACAAACTCTAATTATAATTATTTGACTTTTCAGAGTATGCTCAACCTCTACAATATTTTATATCAGAGCCTATAATATAAACTATTGGCCAATATTTTCAACAGTCCATGCTGCATGTCTACTTTCACTCAACTCTAGGAGTTTAGCTCTAAATTCAATATTAGTATCCGATTTACGGAATTTATTTAAGGCTCCTTCAGTGTTCCATATAGTATATATATGAAAATGATTTTGCTCATCTAAATCGGCAAAACAATCGGCATGATGATTGTTTTTAAAGGCAATTGCTTCACATAAAAAGCTTTTAATGTAGGTTTTAAAATCTTCTACATTTTCCAATTTAATTTTAACTTTTACAATTCGTGTAATCATCTGAATTTTACTGTTACGGGTGAATTAATTTTTATATCAATAAGCTCTGCAATACGTCCATTTCGCATGGCTATCTCCAACAAACCTAGCGAGTTAAACAAGGCTAAAATATCTCCAATTTCAACTTCGGAATAATTTTCACTTAAATATCCAGTACTGTAGGCATCGCTTTTTACAGCAATATGAAAACTACGTTTTTTTCGTACTTGCTCAAATAGTTCCTTGCTAATATTTGTGATAATGTTTTGGTATGAGTCAATGTAAATAACATTTCCTGTAATTGCATTATCATCAATCGCAGGCATATATTGAACATGACTTGTTTGGTTTTCTAACACAGGACCCAATTTCTGCATTTCGCCACCATTAAATAAAAAAGAAGCCGCTTCGGCAAATAAAGTTAATTCAGGAAACGAACTAAGCTTCATTTCATGAGTCTCCTCAATTTTAACAATTAAATCAGGTTTTTCGCTGAACATTAAGCTAAAAATACCACTAGCAACACCCAAAAAATATTGCCCTTTTATTTTTAGGCATATTGGCGGATGATCGTTTGTAGGATCGCTATTAATGCCTATTAAATGAATAGTACCTTCAGGATAAAACGAGAAGGCATTGCGTAAAACAAAAGCGGCCTGCGTATATTTAAAACTTTCAATTTTATGCGTTATATCAATCACATTAACCCCCTGGCATTTACTATAAAGCAGCCCTTTTATAGCTCCGCTATAAAAGTCGTCGTTATGCCAATCTGTAGTTAGTGTAATTATGGACATGAAGGATTATAGTATTCTTTATTAAACAGCAAATGTAAGGGAATTTTTATTTGAATAAAATTAGCCTGTTTAATTTAAGTTTTTAATTACTAAGATTATTTTATTTAAGTACTTTTGCAAGGTAAATATTTTGAAAAATAAAACTGATTAATGACTGAAAAGATTCTTCACATTGAAGCGATTGACCCCTTAGAATTATTTGGGGTGAATAACTCAAAACTCAAATTAATAAAAAAAGCCTTTCCAAAAATTCAACTAATATCACGTGGTCATGAATTGAAAATAATTGGTGATGAGCAACATATTATCCAATTTGAAGAAAAGTTAAATAACATCATTGCTTTCTTTGATCGGTTTAATCGACTAACAAAAGATGACATTGAACAACTACTTAATGCTAAAAAAACCGATACCAAAAGCCAAGAAAATATCGATGATTTAATTCTTTTTGGGAATAACGGTAAACCAATAAAAGCGCTTACTAAAAATCAAAAACACTTTGTCAATCAAAGCTATAAAAACGATTTGGTTTTTGCCCTAGGTCCTGCCGGATCGGGAAAAACGTATACGGCCATTGCTTTAGCTGTTCGTGCATTACGCAATAGAGAAGTTAAACGCATAATTTTAAGTCGGCCTGCAGTTGAAGCCGGGGAACGCCTAGGATTTTTACCGGGTGATTTAAAAGAAAAAATTGATCCCTATTTGCAACCTTTATACGATGCTTTGCATGATATGATTCCTAAGAAGAAGCTTGAATCTTATATTGAAGAAGGCATTGTACAAATTGCACCACTTGCTTTTATGCGCGGACGAACTTTAGATGATGCATACGTAATTCTTGATGAAGCTCAAAACACCACGCTGTTACAAATGAAAATGTTTTTAACACGAATGGGCATGAATGCAAAATTTATAGTAACCGGCGATGTTACTCAAGTTGATTTACCAAAGGTACAGGATAGTGGGCTGGTTCAATCATTACGTATTCTTGAGAACATAAACGGCATTAGCGTTGTTGAACTCGATGAAACGGACATTGTACGGCACCGGCTGGTGAAAGCTATTGTACTAGCTTATGAAAAACATACACATTAACCTTTTAATAAGCCACTAAGGTCACGAATAAAAATAAAAACCTCAGTCCATCTACCATGAATAATTTGATTTACAAAGAAGAATCATACGAAATAATTGGCAAATGCATTGAGGTTCATAAAAACTTAGGGAAGGGTTTCTCTGAGATAGTTTATAAAGATGCCTTGGAATATGAATTTAAACATGCTAACATTTTATTCGAGAGAGAGAGAAAGAATATATTGTGAATTATAAAGACATAATACTTCCGCATAAATTTTATGCTGATTTTGTAATTATGGATAAAATAATTCTTGAAATTAAGGCATATTCAGGCATTGCCGATGAACATATCGCACAAACATTAAACTACCTGGCTGTATCATGCAATAAACTAGGTTTACTGGTAAATTTTGGTAAAGAAAGAATTGAATATAAAAGACTGGTATTGTAATTATTTTAATATTTTATTTAGTGACCTTCGTGGCAATAAAAAACAAGAACATGGAAAGAGCAATTGTAAAAACTGATTTTGAATTCCCAAATCAAAAAAGCGTATACAAAGGGAAAGTACGCGATGTATATAACATAAATGATGACTATTTGGTAATGGTCGTATCGGATCGTATTTCGGCGTTCGATGTAGTTTTGCCAAAAGGCGTTCCATATAAAGGACAAGTATTAAACCAAATAGCCGCTAAATTTCTCGATGCTACTGCCGATATTGTTCCAAACTGGAAATTAGCTACCCCTGACCCAAATGTGACCGTTGGTTTGGCTTGTGAACCATTTGCTGTTGAAATGATAGTGAGAGGGTACTTAACCGGCAGCTCATGGCGCTTATACAAGAATGGCGGACGCGATATTTGTGGCGTACCTCTGGCTGAAGGTTTGAAAGAACACCAGGCTTTTCCTGAGCCAATTTTAACTCCTTCAACTAAGGCCGAACAAGGTGCTCACGATGAAAACATTTCTCGTGAAGAGATTATTAAGCAAGGACTAGTTTCGGAAGAAGATTATACTGAGCTCGAAAGAATTTCCCTTGCCCTTTTCAAAAGAGGTAGCGAAATAGCCAAAGAAATGGGGTTGATTTTAGTAGATACTAAATATGAATTTGGTAAAAAGGATGGTAAAATTTATCTGATTGATGAAATTCACACACCTGACTCAAGCCGCTATTTCTATGCAGAAGGTTACGAAGAACGTTTTAATAAAGGAGAAAACCAAAAGCAACTTTCGAAAGAATTTGTACGTGAATGGTTAATGGAAAATAATTTTCAAGGCCGCGATGGCGAAACACTCCCTGAAATGACCGAAGACTTTATTACTGAAGTTTCTGAGCGTTATATTGAACTTTATGAAAGCATTACAGGCGATACGTTTGAAAAAGCCGATGTTTCTGAAGTAATAAATAGAATTGATAAAAATGTTACTGGGTATTTGAATACTTTGTAATTACCAAAGAATTAAAAAACCCTTCAATAATTAGTTGTTTTTTTTGTATATAATATTATCATTCAATAAATTAATAAAAACAGTGGTAGCAAGGTTTTAGCTATCATTGTTTTTTTTTGAATTTTTTTTGTTTCAACTATTGCACAACTTTAAAATTGTTATACTTTTGCACACCGTTTTGAGAATATCAAAACTTGGTTCTTTTAAAATAAATGTTTAAATGCCGATATAGCTCAGTTGGTCAGAGCAGCTGATTTGTAATCAGCAGGTCGTGGGTTCGAATCCCTCTATCGGCTCAATAAAGTTCTTAATTTCTTGAAAAAATTGGTGTTAAATTTGGTGACGTTATCCTTATTAAAACAATCAGTCAACAGTGTCCCGTCGGCAATAATTGACTGAATACTGGAAATTGCTGCTTATCAAATTTCTTAAAAAGTAAAAATTATTCTTTGTCAATGAATTTTACCTTAACACGAATACAATTTGGGGAGATACCAAAGCGGCCAACTGGGACAGACTGTAACTCTGTTGTCTTATGACTTCGCAGGTTCGAATCCTGCTCTCCCCACTTTTAATTTTTTACCTCCACTGAGGTTTCAAGCGGGAGTAGCTCAGTTGATAGAGCATCAGCCTTCCAAGCTGAGGGTCGCGAGTTTGAGCCTCGTCTCCCGCTCAATAAAAAAACAAAGATGTTTCAAGAAATTGAGATATCTTTTTTTGTTTATACCCATTCTTAAAATATATAATCAAATCTGCAAGTAAGAAGTAGCTATGTGCCGATAAACTTGAAATCGAATATTTCACGGTTTATCGAGGATGCTCGAAAAACTTCAATTTTTCAATTTTGTAGCTTTTCATCGTTAATAGAACATTAGCCTTCCAAGCTAAGGAACTGTCACAAAACAAAGTACGCATAAAAGCCTTAATTATTTTTGTTTCTAATAAGGCAAATAATCTGCGCATAGCCCATAGCCTAGTTACGCAATGATTATTTAACGCCATTAGAGGCAAAAAGAATAAGACAAACTGATTAGCTTATTTCTTGTCAGTTCCTATGAGTAGTTAAGAAACTTCGTAAATGACCCGCTCTATATTTTACAAAGATGTTTCACGCTATTGATATCTCTTTTTATATTCAAAGTAAAAAACGTTTTATTTTGTAAGTACTGAATTGAAGTCCTTCAATAAATATTAAAGCTTTTGCCATGAATTTAGAGGTTCTCTCCGAATTTTCCTTTTATTAAATTGATTGATCCCTTATTTTAATGAAAATGTTGTCATAGCCAGTTTATTTTCATCTAAAAATACCTCAAGCACATAGATACCTGACTCAATTAGGGTGTTTACTTTAATTGTAGTACAAAGGCTAACTTTTTGATTCTTATAATTCACACGCTCCACTTTAGAACATTCCGCAGTGGTTTTATAAACAACATGTTGAAATACAGAAGCTTCTCCCTCCCCATCAACCAATACTTTTGCGTTGGGCGATGTTAGCACAAAATAAACCTTTCGCTCCCCAGCTTTTGCTATTTTGTTTTCCATCACGTCTAAACAAACCTCAAACTCTTGCACTTTTTTAGCAAGGGCGGTGTAATGTTTTTTATCCCTAACTATTTTTTTTACAGGGTTAACCTTTAAATTATCAGCAATTAAGAAACTACCCAAACCCACTTTTTTGTTTAGCTCGGCAATGGTTTCTTCCAAATCTTCAATCTTGATATTAATTAGTTTATTATTCTCTCGTTCTACCAACAATGAATCAATCACTCCTAAATATTGTTCATTTACCGAATCTAACTGAAGCATAAGCTTTTCATGTACTTTGTCTTTTAATTTATTGCTCTTCTCCCATACGCCAAGTTGTTTTTCTAATTCGATAATTTTGGCGTTACCAGCCGCCACAGCATTATCAATTTTAAGTGAAATGCCACGGTATTTATTTAACTCGTTTTGGTAGGTTGTTAGCTTCTTACCAAGCTCCATATTCCTAGAAATAAGCGTTTTTTTCGTCGGAAAAACCTCGGTTCTTTTAATAAACAGTATCGCATTTGCCGATAATGAAATTATTACCACAAATGTTAAAATTTTAACCATTAAGTTTTCACTTTGATCTTTTGCGTTTTCCATAATCTATGTTTTTAAAAATAAAATTTATTATTTTTTACATGTCTCTTTTCTGTGAAGCCTATAATATTTTTAAAAAAAACATTTTGTTGATCCTTATATTATATCAATATAAAGAAAGATATTTATGATTCCGACTAATTTACTACATTTACCCTTATCTATTATCTCATTAAAAGGATTAATTGAAATATAAATTATTAATCATGAAAAATGTACTAACAATTTTATTCCTTTTTGTAACTACAGCAATCGTTACACAAGGGCAAAATCAATCTCAGACATCTGACAACAAAGGCATTGAATTTATTGATGAACTCGATGCACGCATGTATCAGGCAGCTCAACACTTTATAAACTTTAACGATCAAGGTGCAGCAGAACAAATAAGAAAAGCTTCGTTTTTTATTACCATGCAAGCCTACGAAGTGCAACCTGAGCACCGCGAAAAATTTATTTTTCTAGAGAACAAACTTAATAAACTCTCAGAGGATTTAAGCCAAGGTAAAGTAACTACTATACAGCAATTAACGAAGATATATGCTGAATCATATATGGTTTTAGCCAATTTTTATCTGAATTTATCGTTATCAAATTATAAAGAAAATAATAGTATAAATTGTGTAATTTATTTATACCAGGCTGCCAATTATTTAATATTAGGTGCAAAATGGGTTGGCTACGAAGTAAATGAAGGAACACGGGGCATTCGAAAGTCCATTACAAATTTATCAAATTCAGTTAGCTCTAGGAATGAAATTAATCAAACTGAATTAAAAAAAGTTTTGGACTTTATACAGAAAGAAATAAAAAAATTCGATCAGAAAATAACTTCAAAATAGAATAAAAAAACTTTTTGTATTTGGAAAAACTTTTTTTATAATCGTTTGTAAAATACCCTTTTACAATATATTAATTGCAAATGGGTATTCTTTTTAACCGCTGAAGCAAGTTAATGCATTCTAATTTTTAATCAAAACCCCTATTATTTGATTAATTGTTCATCATTACCCACCAATAAAGAGCGTCTGAAAAATTAGTTTAACACTTTTGAAGGGTATCTGTAGCTATTCTTCAAATGCCGATTTTAGGTTTCAATCTTCTCGAAGCTAAAACATGTTTAGGTACCACTTTTAAATTTTGCCTCATTTGAGGTTTCATGCAATTGAGAGTCTTTTTTTTAAATGACTATCCGCTTTTTTACCCAAATTTACAGACCTAGTATACAGGCTATTAATAGTCTGTCAAATATTTTTTCTCCGAAAAACCTACGATTGTATTTGTAACAAAATTCATTCAG
>JAQICC010000438.1 GCA_027858735.1 Salinivirgaceae bacterium | reverse complement strand
GTTTTCACATTTTGAGTAGCCTGCCCCGATTATTTCGGGGAAACGAAAAGTATGAAAACCTTACAAGACCTCAGTCGATTGAGCAGATTTGCGATAGCGAATCGCTCAATTTGGGTTCTAAAAATTTTACGTGATATTAGAGCTTAGACTAGATATTAGACTAAAAAAAATTAATTTTCAATGCAATTCTAAAATCTAGTATCTAATGTCTTGTTATAATATATACGAATTTCATTCGTAGTCAAACCTATGGTACTTTCATTCCATAGTGGTTTAGTTAAACCAAACTTAAATAATACATGCAGTATCAATAAAAATTTATTAATTCGATACATATAAAAAGCAAACAATTTTATATCTTTGCATATATAAATAAAAACATATGTAGATATGAAAATAGAATATAAACAATTAGATATCAAACCCCAAGGCAGTTGGATTAAACGAACGTTTCTATCGGCACATGCTAAAAAAACAGCTATGTATATGGCAATAGGGGCTGTGGGAGGTTTGATTTTCTTTTATATTACAGAAGGCCGACAAATGGCAACAATCGGTTCAAAAGACATTTTAAACAGTATGTTTTTTGGAACTTTTCTAGGTTTTTTTCTTACCAATAGTCCTTGTGCCAGAGGAAGGTGTTAAAAACTTAAAATTTGTCCAATATTTTTGAGCTTTCCGAGGTATTTCTTTATACCCTAGAATGTTAACATTGCATGATTATAGCAAATTGTTAACTTATGTAACATACATGCCTCTTTGTTTTATTGATATAGCCACCCTTGAATTGGAATGGTCCGGTGCAAATAATCCCATATTAATGGTTCGAAATGTTGAATTCACTGAAATTAAACCCAATAAAATGCCCATTGCCATTTACAAAAAAATGGATCGATACACTTTACATACAAAGCAACTTCAAAAAGGCGATATTATTTACTTAATTACCAATGGTTACCCCGATCAATTTAGTGAATCAAAGAATTGTAAACTTATGTCTAAAAAGTTAAAGCAAATGCTCTTTGAAACTTCATTAAGGTTCATGGATGAGCAACATAAATTATTGGAAACTGCCATTCATGAATGGATGTTTGGACATGATAAAGAATACAAACAAAATGATGATATTACGCTTATGGGAATTAAGATTTAATAGGTTGTTTTTAAATTATTATAGTTTGATATGTTTGCTGAAATATTTGTAAATTCTCAAAATACCCTGGTGCGTTAATTATATATACATAAGCTAAATAATTAACCAGATATGTAAAAGCTATAATTGCAGCGATAATAAGTTTAATAGAAGTTCTCATAATATAAATGTTTAAATAAATAATTACTTATTACGCAATAGTTACCATAAAGTTTTGCTTGAAAGCCTTGTGAATACTATAGCTTAGATGATTTTACCTAATTTTAGCTACTTAGTGTTAGCGAAGACACTAAGTCGGTTATTCCACTATTAATAAGGCTTGCAGCAATTGTTAAAAATTTAGTATTTTTTGTACACTAAGTTGAAAAAAAATGCAATTTTTTGAAATTTTCTTGCAAATAGCATTTATCAGTAGCTATTTTATTGAATTTTCGTCAGGTTTGGTTAATTTGGCCTATCATTTATAAAATATATGACAATGAAAAAAATAGCGAGTTTAATCATACTAATAGCATTCATGGTAGGGTGCAATGTTCAACCAACTTATAAAGTTGCCAAAAAAGATGTTCCATTTATTTGGGAGAATGCCAATGTGTATTTTTTGTTAACTGATAGGTTTTGCAACGGCAATACTGAAAATGATATAAATTTTAACAGAAACTTACCAACAGGTCCGGAACGTGGCTTTCAAGGAGGAGATTTTGCCGGAATTATTCAAAAGCTAAAAGAAGGCTATTTTACCCATTTAGGAGTAAGTGCTTTATGGTTTTCTCCAGTATTTGAGCAAATTCATGGTGGAGTTGATGAAGGCACAGGATTTACCTATGCTTATCACGGATATTGGATAAAAGACTGGACAAACTTTGAACCCAATTTTGGTACCGAAGAAGAATTTGCTGAGATTGTAGATTTAGCACATAGCCAAGGAATTAGGGTGTTAATGGATATAATCATTAATCATACAGGGCCGGTAACCGATGCGGATCCGTATTGGGGATCAGAATGGGCTAGAACCGGACCAAACTGTACCCATAAAAACTATGAAGGAACAGTGCCTTGCACCTTGGTTGATAACTTACCCGATGTGTTGACTGAAAGCAATAAAGAGGTGGAATTGCCACAGTTTTTAATTGATAAGTGGGAAAAAGAAGGAACCTTAGAGAAGGAATTGGAATCTTTAGAGGCATTCTTTGCAGCCACAGCGTATTCTAAAAGTCCGCGTTTTTATATTATTAAGTGGTTGATCGATTTTATCAAGAAATTTGGCGTTGATGGTTTTAGAATTGACACTGCAAAACATACCGAAGCTAGTTTGTGGGCTGAATTGGACAAAGAGGCCAAAAAAGCTTTTGCCGAATGGAAAGCAGCCAATCCCGATAAAGTTTTAGACGATAATGAATTTTACTTAACAGGTGAAGTTTACAACTATGGAATTTCCAGTGGCCAGAATTTCGATAACGGAGGAATTAATGTAAACTATTTTAAGGAAGGTGATATGCAGAGCCTAATTAATTTTGAGTTTAAATGGAATGCTAAAGAAATGGATTATGAAGCCTTATTTTCAAAATACAGCAAAATTTTAAACAATGAGTTAGCTGATTATAGCGTATTAAACTACATTACCTCACATGACGATGGTCAGCCTTTTGATAAAGAACGCTTGAGAACAATTGAAGGTGGAACCAAGTTATTGTTAACACCCGGCAAATCGCAAATTTATTATGGCGATGAATCAATAAGAAACCTGATTATTAAAGAAACACAGGGTGATGCCACATTACGAGGCTTTATGAATTGGGACCAAATTGATGAAAATCCTGCTATTAATAACGTTTATGTGCAGGATGTATTATCACATTATCAAAAACTCGGTAAATTCCGGAATCAAAACCCTTCTGTTGGTGCGGGAGTACATACCATGCTTTCTAAAGAACCCTATGTATTTAAGCGTGAATTTGAAAAAGATGCTTATTCAAATAAAGTTCTGGTAGGTTTAGAATTACCACTAGGTGAAAAGGAAATTGAAACTCATGGAGTATTTGCCAATGGCGATTTGCTAACTGATTATTACTCAGGACAGCAAGTGAAAGTTAAAAATGGTAAAGTAAGAATTGATAGCGAATTTGCTATGGTTTTGCTGGGTCTTTAAAAATGAACAAGCTCGCTGCAAGAAAACGAGGTATCAATTTGGTAAAACTTTTATTTTTCGCAGCAACCTGCCCGCCGTTAGCTCTGGCAGGCGGGGTTGCGGGGCATATAACCCACATTGTGGGATTTAAACACAAATCAGAATTTGCGTATAATGCTTTATTAACAAAATAGTATATGACCTGTTATGGTATGCTATTAGATGTATATAATGGATATTGGTATATTCAATTTTGAAATCCAAACATATATTTTTTTATTTTAATGCTATAGTTGGGCAATAATTTACTATTTGTTAAATATTATAAATAGACGGTTTACCCCTCAGCCTCCTCTGTCAAGCGAATCTTGTGAATATTCGGCTGCCGCACGATTGCATCGTGTGGTCTGAAACTAACTCCCTTCAAAGCCACTATATTTCGCATGGCCATTAATAAAAGAGCGTTCAATTTAAAGATCAGTTGTAAGTTCAATTTGATTTCAGATTATTGTACTTTATGCAGCAGCTTTAGTAATTAATTGATTTTCTATATATTCTTTTAGAAGCATAGGTCTTCCAATATTGATGTAGTG
>JAQICC010000417.1 GCA_027858735.1 Salinivirgaceae bacterium | reverse complement strand
TGGATAGTAATATTTAAATCAACAATCTCATGTTATTATCTTAATTTGGAAATTGAAATCTTGTAGTTGAAATTTATGTATCTTTATTTTCTGTCCCTCTGAAATTAGTTTGAACTTACCGTGAAAGAATAAAAACGTGAATTTTATTTACGTTTTTTAAAAGTTAAAACCTAAAGAATAAATGGCAATGTCTATATTTTGATAATCTAAAGCAAAATGAAACATGGATAGAAATGCCATTATTTTACTAAACAAAATATTTGAAAAAATACTTTACCCGTTTTATATGTTGAGACGTTTTGTTAACACAAAATATGTTTTTATGTTTAATCATAATTATTGTTAATTTTAGTGCAGCCAATTAAAACGATGATTTAAATTATTAACGAATTAAAATTTATGTTTTTAAGGTTATAAGAAAATCTGATTATGATAATATTATAAATGACGCGTTGAGATGCTTTCAAGAAAAGGGTATAATAAATAAATAGACTAATGAGTAATATTGTTTTTATTGATACCGAAGTAGATGTTAAAAGCAAAAAAATACTTGATATTGGATGTATTACTGATAGTGGAGATGGCTTTCATTCTAATTCGATTTCTGATTTATTGAAATATATTAATGGTACATCCTTTATATGTGGTCATAATATTATTACGCATGATTTGCCGTATATTGAAAAATTCACGAACTATGATTTTTCTGGGAAAGAAATCATAGATACTTTATACTTATCTCCTTTACTATTCCCGACCGAACCATATCATGCGCTACTTAAAGATGATAAACTTGAATCGGATGAGCTTAACAATCCTCTTAATGATGCCAAAAAAGCTAGAGACCTATTTTTTGATGAGGTTTCTGCATTTAAGGGATTGGATGCTGAATTTCAACAAATTCTGTTTACTCTATTAGGCGATAAAAAAGAGTTTGCATCATTCTTTAAGTTTGTTGGATATTCTTTGCTCAGTACAAAAATAATTGAAATTATTCGAAATAGATTTTCCGCCCAAATCTGTTCAAATGTGGAGTTGGAGAAGATTAGTATAGAAAACCCTATTGAATTAGCCTATTGTTTAGTATTAATAAATACCAATAACCGATACTCAATAACTCCCCCATGGGTTATAAAGAATTACCCTGATGTTGAACGGGTAATGTATTTGTTGAGAAATAATCCGTGTATTTATGGTTGTTCTTATTGCAATAAATCATTAGATGCGAAAATTGGATTAAAAAGATTCTTTGGATATGATGCTTACCGCACTTATGATGGAAAAGCTTTACAGGAACAAGCAGTGAAGGCAGCCATAAACAATAAATCGCTTTTGGCAGTGTTTCCGACAGGTGGTGGAAAATCAATAACTTTTCAGGTTCCTGCATTAATGAGTGGAGAAAATGCAAAAGGATTAACGGTGGTTATTTCTCCTCTTCAATCTTTAATGAAAGACCAAGTAGATAATCTAGAGAAATCGAGCATTACTGAAGCTGTAACTATAAATGGTTTGCTCGATCCAATTGAAAGGGAAGCTTCGGTTAAAAGGATTAGAGATGGTTTAGCCTCGATACTTTATATTTCACCAGAGTCACTTCGTTCAAAAACAATTGAGCATTTGTTGCTTGGAAGGAATGTAGTTCGTTTTGTTATTGATGAAGCGCATTGTTTTTCATCATGGGGTCAAGATTTTAGGGTGGATTATCTTTATATCGGTGATTTTATAAAATTATTACAGGAGAAGAAAAACCTTGAAAATGGCATTCCGGTTTCTTGTTTTACGGCTACAGCAAAACAAAATGTTATTCAAGATATAAAGGATTATTTTTTAAATAAGCTAGCAATCCATTTAGAAACTTTTAGTTCTAAAGCATCACGTACCAATCTGCAATATAAAGTAATACCCAAAGATAACGAAGAGGATAAGTACAATGCAGTGCGTAACCTTATTGATGCAAAGCAATGCCCTACTATTATTTATGTTTCGCGAACCCGCAGAGCATTCAAAATAGCAGAACGCCTATCCAAGGATGGATATCAGGCTAAGCCTTATCATGGTAAAATGGAAAAGCAGGAAAAGTCTGAAAACCAGGATGCTTTTATTCGAGGTGATGTTCAGATAATGGTTGCTACCTCAGCATTTGGAATGGGAGTTGACAAAAAAGATGTGGGAATGGTCATCCATTATGAAATTTCAGACTCGCTTGAAAATTATGTGCAAGAGGCAGGCAGGGCTGGGAGGGATGAAAATATAATTGCGGCGTGCTATGTTCTTTTTGATGAAGAAGATTTAAGTAAACATTTTACTTTGCTAAATCAAACAAAAATGAATATTAAAGAGATACAGCAAATATGGAAAGCCATAAAAGAAATTACCCACTTACGTTCAATGGTATCAAATTCGGCTCTGGAGATTGCAAGGAAAGCAGGTTGGGATGACAATGTTGCTGAAATTGAAACAAGGGTTACTACGGCTATTGCTGCTCTTGAAGAAGCCGGATATTTGAAGCGAGGACAAAATATGCCCCGAATTTTCGCCAATAGCATATTATCAAAAAATGCACAAGAAGCCATTGAGAAAATAAACTTGTCAGAGAAATTTAATGAGAAACAAAAAGTACAAGGTGTACGAATTATAAAAAAACTATTTTCAAGTAAAAGCAGAAAACAAGCAACTGATGAAGCTGCCGAATCAAGAGTAGATCATATCTCAGATCATCTGGGTATTGTTCCGGAAGAAGTTATTAATGTGGTTAATTTACTTCGGGAAGAAAAAATATTAGCCGATACAAGAGATTTAACTGCATTTATTAAACGAGGTGAGAATAAAAATTATTCACTGAGTATTGTGCAAATATTCAGTAAAATTGAACACTTTCTGTCAAACCAATTTGAGGAAAAAGAAAAAACATTTCATGTAAAGGAGCTAAACGAACTAGCCGAAGAGTATGATTGCACCGATGTTTCTCCCAATAAACTTAAAACCATAATCAACTTTTGGGTAATTAAAAATTGGATAAAGCGCAACAAGCAAGATTATTCAAAAAACCATCTTAAAATAATAGCTAACTATTCAAATAATGAATTAAAAAGCAAATTAGAAAAACGTCATGAATTGGCACGCTTTATCGTAGAATACTTATTCAAAAAAAGCAATGAAAACATTTTGGCAGCTGATTTAAACAAAGAACTGCTATCGGTTGAGTTTTCTGTTCATGAACTGAAACAGGAATATGAGCAAGATCATGCACTTTTTAAACTTGATATTTCAATTCAGAATATTGAAGATTCCCTTTTCTATTTGTCAAGAATTGGAGCTATAAAAATTGAAGGTGGTTTTTTGGTTGTTTACAATAAACTAACTATTGAGCGACTAGAGCAAGACAATAAAAAACGATATAAAGCAGAAGATTATAAGCAACTTAATCAGTTTTACGAGAATAAAATTCAGCAAATTCATATTGTTGGTGAGTATGCAAAAAAGATGATTAGCGATTATAAAGAAGCATTACAGTTTGTTGAAGATTATTTTCAATTGAATTATGCTTCGTTCCTTAACAAGTACTTTAAAGGTAGTCGTCAAAAAGAAATAAGCAGAAATGTTACTCCTGCAAAATTCCGACAGCTGTTTGGAGAGTTGTCTCCGGCACAACTTAATATAGTAAAAGATGATGCTCAATATATGGCCATTGCAGCAGGCCCGGGTAGTGGTAAAACAAGAGTGCTCGTACATAAATTAGCTTCGCTGCTGTTAATGGAAGATGTTAAGCACGAACAACTTTTAATGGTTACTTTTTCGAGAGCAGCAGCTACCGAATTTAAAAAGCGTTTGCTTGGACTTATCGGCAATGCCGCTAATTTTATCGAAATAAAAACATTTCATTCTTATTGTTTCGATTTGCTTGGAAAAGTAGGTTCCATTGAAAAGTCACAAACAATTATCAATAAGGCTGTAGAAAAAATAAAAAATAAAGACATTGAACCCAACTACATAACTAAAACCGTTTTGGTTATCGATGAGGCTCAGGATATGGATGCTCATGAATTCAAATTAATAAAAACTTTGATGGTGCATAATGAAGAGATGAGAGTTATTGCTGTTGGCGATGATGATCAAAATATATATGAATTTAGAGGAGCCAGCTCACAATACCTTGAACAATTTATAGTTGAACAGCAAGCTAAAAAACATGAACTCATTGAAAATTATCGCAGTAAAAGTAACTTAGTCGAGTTCACCAATAAATTTGTTGATAAAATAAGCCACCGTTTAAAAGATATCCCAATTGTTGCTCATCAAAAAGAAAATGGTTCAGTGAAGCTAACTCAATATTCATCCGGTAATTTAATAAATCCTTTGATTCAGGATGTTTTAAGAACCGATCTTACCGGTACTACTTGCGTGTTAACCCACACCAATGAGGAGGCATCATTTGTAACCGGGATATTGATTGATAAGGGGCTTACAGCCAAATTAATTCAAACTAACGATGGTTTTAACTTATATAATTTAATAGAAGTAAGGTATTTTATTGATCAATTAAAATGTACAGATGACATCTACACAATTAGTAATAATAATTGGGAAAGTGCCAAAAGAAAACTATCGGATAAATACAAGCGCAGTAGTAAAATTGATATTTGCAACAACCTAATTAAAGACTTTGAGTTTAGTAATCCAAAGAAAAAGTACCATTCAGATTTTGAGGTTTTTGTGAAAGAATCAAAACTTGAAGATTTTACCGGAATTAATGGGGAAAGTATTTTTGTATCTACTATACATAAAGCCAAAGGAAAAGAGTTTGACAATGTATTTTTAATGCTTGATGCTTTTAACCCTGAAGCTGATGAAAAAAAACGGCAGCTTTATGTAGCCATGACCCGTGCAAAACAGAACTTGTCAATTCATTTAAATGGCAAATATCTAAATGATATTACATGTGAAGGTATTGAGCGCAAATTTGATAATAATGCATACAAATTAGTAGACATGTTGGTATTGCATTTGACTCATAAAGATATTTGGCTGGATTATTTTATTAATAATCAGCGTTTTATGTCAAAATTGAAAAACGGAGACAAGCTCAATGTAAATAATGATGGGTGTTTAGATGATAATGGAAATTGGATTATTAAATTCTCATTAAGCTTCAAAAAAGAAATTATTCGCTACAAAAATAAGGGATATAAACTCACTTGGTCAAAAATAAATTACATTGTTTATTGGCAAAAAGAAGATTCAAAAAATGAAATTAAAATAGTTTTACCGGAATTGAAATTGCAACTTGTTTGATTTTTTTCTTTTGTTGGCAAAAAACCTAAGTATAATTTTAAATGACTATCCGCTTTTTTACCCAAATTTACAGACCTAGTATACAGGCTATTAATAGTATGTCAAATATTTTTTCTCCGAAAAACCTACGATTGTATTTGTAACAAAATTCATTCAGATAATTTTGTAAGTAATCTTCATGATTGCTGTGATAAATTCCTTGCATAATTTTCTTTGCA
>JAQICC010000363.1 GCA_027858735.1 Salinivirgaceae bacterium | reverse complement strand
TCGCACCTTTGGCGCTCTTAACCATTAACATTGCTTTACCTAGCCCTTCGGACTAGGCTTTTTTTTACTTTGCTCCGTTGGAGCAAAATATGCTAAACCAAATGAAGTTCCTTTGCTTTCTCAACTGCTGATTTGCGGTTATCAACATCGAGTTTTAGGTAGATGTTTTTAAGGTGAGTTTTTACCGTATTTAACGAGATGAAAAGCTTGTCGGCAATTTGCTGGTTCGATAATTCCTCGGCAATGGCTTTTAGCGTATCAATTTCTCTTGAGCTTAGATCAACGTTGTCGGTAGCCTTTTTAATTTTTGTTTTATTCTCTAATGCCTGTTTTAAATTATCAATATATTCTTGTGGAATATTGGTTTTTTTGGTAGCATGAAGTTTAATAACCTCATGGAGCATACTTTCAATATGACTAATATTAAATATGAAATAGGACAATAGGTTTTGATCTGAGGCCATTTCCATGGCTTCAATCATATATTCAATTGCTTTTTCTTTATCTCCTTTTATATTGTTGAGCGAAGCAAATAGTATTTTTAGCTCTATTATTCTTTCAATTCTGCCACCCTCAGTTCCAAGAGTATACAATTCGTTTAAAAGGCTTTCCGCTTCATCAAGCCTGTTTTGCATTAATAATACTCTCGTATACGAGGAGTATAATGTTTCATTGATATGAGTTTTTTCTGCATCAAGTTTAATTCCATATTCATTAATTAGGTCTTGGGCTTCCTCAAGCTGGTTTTTATCCAACAATAAGTAAATCTTCCATCCTCTGTACATTGAAATTAAAAATGGCGGTGCTTCATCCTGTTTCATTATTTCGTCGAGTTCAGCCATTTTGTTTTCCGCATCAGCATCGCCAAGCTCCTTAAGCACAAATGAATAAACCATTAATGATAATACGCGTATGTATATATCTTTAACCCCTCTGCTTAAAGTGTAAGCAATTCGAATGTTTTCAAAAGCCTCTTCGAAATGAGCCCACGAAAACTGTGAAACTCCCATGGTAAAATACAAGGCGGCATAATTTTTATCTACTTTGGTAATTTGAGCATAGCCTTTTTCGCTTATTAAATTGAGTAACTCTGAGCACCGTTTATATGCCGATTTATAATTGCCAAGCACCTGCTCATTTTCCGACATGCGCATAGCAATAGTTGAAATAAGAAAAATATTACCCGACTTTTTCCCATAATCAAAAGCCTTGTTAAAAGCTTCAATGCTATTTTGTAATTGTCCTTTGGCAAAATAGGTTACGCCGTAAGAAAACCACGCCCAACCATACCATAGGGTATTGTCTTTCGATAAGTTTTCCATTGCAATATCGCAATATCGTAAGGTTTGGTCGGAATGCTCTTGATGTGAATGCAAATAAGCTAAAGCAACTGAAATTTTTCCAAGTAGCTCTTTGTTATTTTGTTTTCCAACGTTTGTTAAATCCTTATTTTTAAGTGTGTTATTTATTGTTAGTTCGGCACTTATCAAATAGGATTCGGCTTTACTTATAAGACCTGAAGCAATTAGTATCCATGCGTAGTATAAGCAAAACTCTGGATTTGTTTTAATTAAATTATCGGGTAGTAGTCCACCATATTTTAGTATTGCATCGTGGTTACCGTTTAACCACATGTTTTCAACAAATTCACCAAGTAAGCGAATACATTTTTCATGATTATTTATGGCCAAGGCATGCTCAATGGCCAGATCGAACATTTTATTTTGTTCGTACCAATCACATGCTTTATTATGTAGTTCAATAACATTTCCATTAGAGCTGAGCAAAAGTCGCTGCTTTAGCAGATCGGCAAACAAATGGTGGTATCTGTACCAATTTCGTTCTGCATCTAAGGGAAAAACAAACATGTTGTTATTTTCTAAATCTTCCAGAATTGTTTGGCTATCATTTCTGTTTAATACCGCATTGCATAGTGGGGCTGAGAACTGTTCTAAAATAGAAGTTTTCAATAAGAAATCTTTCACCTCTTCGGATTGAACTTTTAAAACTTCTTCAATCAGGTAATCCATTATGTAACGGTTATTACCGGCAAAGGCATCAATAAAAGCCGAATTATCATCATGTCTTTGCATTGAAAGTGCTGCCAATTGCAGGCCGGCTATCCAGCCTTCAGTTTTCAATTCAAGCGATCGAATATTATCAGCGCTAAGTTTTGTCTTAATTTTTTTTTTAAACAGCACGGCAATATCATTGCTTGTAAAGCTTAAATCGGCTGAACGAAATTCAATAAGTTGATGTTGGCTACGAAGCTTCGCAATGGGTAGGTTCGGATCGGATCGTGAAATAATTGCTACATGAATATTCTGGGGTAGGTATTCAAATAAATAGCTTATTGCATTAAATATTTCAGGGTTGCTAATTAAATGAAAATCATCGAGAACCAATATGAAATCTTGATCGATGCCAATAATATCATTTATTAATAGATTTATAATTGATTCGGGACGAGGAGGGTTCGGCGACTTTAAAAGCTCAAAGGCACTTTCTCCCACGTCTTTTTTTAAAGTTTGTATACTTGCTATAATGTAACTTATAAAATTAACAATATCGTTGTCGTAGGCGTCAATTGAAAACCATGCAGCGGGTATTTTGTACTGATTTATCCAATCGGAAACTACAGTCGATTTACCAAACCCGGCTGGTGCCGAAATAAGAATTAGTTTGCATGCTAAACCTTCATTCAGCTTATTGAAGAGTGCTGTTCGGTGTACTAAATTTTTACCTGGTGAGGGTATATGTAGTTTGGTTAAAAGCATTGTGCAATTTAATAGATTTTTTATTATCAGCTGGCAAGCAGCTCAATATTAAATTAAACCATTTGATTTACAGTATGGCTCTTTGTACAATCTATGAACATTTGTTTTATGATTTTTTAAAAGCTGTTACACAGAGCTTCACAAAGAAAGCACAAAGTCACACAGAGATAAAAACAATTATTGTTGGCTGATTTGCATGCAAGTTCTTCCACATTAGGCTTTTAATGTTTGAGCCTTTCAGCCTCATTCAAATAAGTGCGCTAAGTATAAATTGTATCCAATAATAATTCAATCTTTTATTAATGGATTTTAATAACAAGCTTACCTTTCGATTTACCTTCGCCCAAATATTGAAGGGCTAGGGGAGTGTCTTCTATTGGATATACTTTTTCAATTATTGTTTTTATTTTACCTTGTTCGTGAAGTTGGGCTAATCTTTCAAGGTTTTCAGTACAAGGTTTGTGCATTAAAAGCCCTATTTTTTTATCAGTAAACTTAGTTATAAGTGCGCCAATAAAGGCTGTTTGAATTAATCGGCGAACTGCACCTCCAACTATTGTGAATGCACCATTGGGAGCAATAGCATGATTGTAATCAAAAACCGATTTATGCGCCATCAAATCAATTACTAAATCATACTGTTTACCGTTTTTAGTATAATCTTCTTTTTTATAATCAATTAAAAAGTCGGCGCCTAATGAGGTCAGTAATTCAAATTTTTCTTGGCTATCTACACAGGTTATTATGGCTCCATGTAATTTAGCCATTTGAATAGCGAAGGGACCAGTGCTTCCGCCAGCTCCATTAATTAGCACTTGTTGCCCGGGCTTAATGCCTCCATTATATTCTACGCTTTGAAGAGCTAATACGCCACCATGTGGCATGGCTGCTGCTTGTTCAAATGTTGCATTTTTTGGTTTTAGCGCTAATAAATTTTCGCGAGTGCAGGCGTATTCTGCAAATGCTCCAAATCCTGAATCTGAAATATCACCGTACACTTCATCACCTATTTTTAAATTCCTTACATTACTACCTATGGCTTCAACAGTACCGGCTATGTCAATGCCAATTATGTTGTATTTTGGTTTAAACAGGCCAAACATTAAACGATAAATGCGAGGTATGCCACGAACTAAATCCCAATCCCACGAATTTATTGATGAGGCATGAACTTTCACCAAAACTTCAGTGGTTTTGGGTTGGGGCTTTTCAACCTCCTTCAGCGCAAAGTTTTTTACTGAACCATACTTTGTGTAGTAAATTGCTTTCATATATTTGGATTTTGAAACATTTATAATGCTAAAATAACCAAGTTTTCTTTATGGTTCACTTTCATCAAATGCAATTACAACATTTCCTTTTTTATGTCCTTTGTCAACATACTGGTGTGCTTCTGCTATTTGTTCAAAAGCGTATGCTTTATCAATAACCGGCTTTAATTTACCTTCTTCAACCAAATTCTTAATTATTTTAAGGGCTTTTGTTTTGTTTACCGACATAGCAAAAATTGTTCTCTTATTGCCCTGAATTTTTGTCCAAAGAGTTTGAAATATTCGTAAAAGACTTAATTTGGTTACCAGATATTTACCCTTGGGTTTCAATGCTTTTTTGCACCCTGAAAATGAGCTTTTGCTTACGGTGTCAAAAATTATATCATAGGTATTTTCATTTTTAGCAAAATCATCTTTTGAGTAATCAATTACTTTGTCAGCGCCAATAGATTTTACCAGTTCTATGTTTTTAGTACTGCAAACACCCGTTACCTCGGCATCAAAATATTTGGCAATTTGAACTGCAAAAACACCCATTCCACCCGATGCACCATTGATTAAGACTTTTTGACCTTGTTTGATATTTGCTTTGTTTTTTAGAAAGAATAAAGCTGTAGATGCACTATCTACAAGTGAGGCAGCTTCTGAAAATGTTAAATTGGAAGGCATTTTTGCCAGTGAGCCATTTTCTGGCATGCATTTAAACTCGGCATAAGTACCTGTTCCAAAACCACGAAACCCGTAAACCTTATCACCCGTTTTAAACAAAGTAACTTTAGGTCCTATCGATTCAATTTTGCCGGAAAACTCAGTTCCTAATATTTTATATTTACCCTTAGGATTTGCAAATCCAAGGATGATTCTACTCAAAAAAGTATCGCCACTTCGCATCATACAATCTGCTGCGGTAACAGTAGTTGCTTGAATTTTTATGAGTACTTCATTAGATTTTGGCGTAGGTTTCTGAACTTCTTTCAATTCAAGCACTTCTGGCGATCCATATTTTTCGTAAACAAAAGCCCTCATTATCAGTGAATATTTAGAATTATATTTCCTATTTTCTTACCCGATTTTGCATATTTAAAGGCTTCGGCAATTTCATCCATACTATATCTCTTATCTATAACTGGTTTGTATTCTCCTTCGGCCAAAAGTTTTTGAATTAATTTAACACTTTTAAGGCGATCGGTAGGATAGGGGAATATAACCTTTTTACCACCTGTGAGGGGCGTAAATAATGCGTAGAAAAGGTTTTGAATCATAGGTCCTAATTCCGATGAAATATAAATACCCATTGGTTCAAGCACCTGTTTGCATTTTCCAAATGTGTTTTTTCCAACGGCATCAAAAACATACTTGAATTTGAGATCCATTTGCGTAAAATCTTGTTGTGTATAATCAATAACGCTTTTAGCACCTATTGATTTTACCAACTCCTCATGCTTTCCATCACACACAGCAGTAACCTCAGCATTATACTGTTTTAATAACTGTACACAAGCTGAGCCAATAGCTCCTGTTGCCCCATTAACTAATATTTTATCACCTTTCTTAATTGGCACTTTGTTTATGATATTGCGTGCATAATGGGCACCCTCAATACTGGCTGCAGCTTGTTCATAGTTTGCTTTTTCTGGAATTAAAGCCATCGCATCATTCTCCTCAAAGGTCATGTATTCGGCATGTGATTTTACACCCATATCGCCAAACCCGAAAACTCGGTCACCAATTTTATAAGTATTTACTTTGTTACCCATGGCCACTATTTCGCCAGCAAAATCGGTTCCCAAAATTGATTTTTTGGGTTTAAATAAACCTGTAAAAAAGCGCATTATAAATGGTTTTGCCCATAAATTTGCACAATCGGTTCTGTTTACGGTTGTGGCGTGAACCTTAATAAGTACTTCGTTTTCATTGGGAACTGGTTTTGGTATTTCTTTTATTTGCAGCAAATCGGGCGATTTGTAGCTTGAATGTATAATTGCTTTCATGGAATTTTTTGTTAAGCTTTTGAAATGTATAGGGTTTATATTCAGTTTTATAGCTCTAAGATACAATTAAAATGTAATTACTACGCCACCTGTTTTGTGTCCTTTTTCAACATATTTATGCGCTTCAACAATTTCTTCAATCGGATACGTTCGGTCAATTATGGTTTTAAAATGTCCGGCTTCAATAAATTCTTTAAGTTTTTCAAGACGACTTGAATAAAGCTTTAAATCGCCATCATCAATCGAAATATATTTTCCTTTTGGTGATAGTGCTTTTTTACAATTCTTTTTGAATTCGGAGGTCTTCATTTTTCCTACAGCATCAAGAATTAAGTCATATTGATCTTCATTTGGAACATTATTTTCTATGGTATAATCAATAACTTTGTCAGCACCTAGCGATTTTACTAAATCTAAATTCCTTGTACTACTTACGCCCGTAACTTCTGCTCCAAAATAGTATTTAGCGAGTTGTATTGCTATGGTTCCTGAGGTACCTGAAGCTCCATAAATTAGAACTTTTTGGCCAGGTTGAATATTTCCTTTTTCAAGATATTGTAGCGCTAGCAGACCTCCATAGGCAGCTACGGTTGCTTCTTCATAACTTATATTTGAAGGTTTTAAGGCCAGACAACCAGCCATTGAATCCGTTTCTTTCATGCATGTGTATTCAGCATATGCACCTAAGTTAAAACCCGTAATTCCGTATATCTGATCGCCCTTTTTAAATCGCTTCACATCTTTTCCAAGATCTTCAATTTCTCCGGCAAGTACTAATCCTATTATTGACTTACGAGGTTTTTTAATACCTATTGCTAAGCGCATGGGTATTTTGTATCGTAAAGGTAACTCCGAGCTGCGAAGGTAAATATCGCTTGCAGTAACTGCTGTTGCGTGTATTTTTATGAGCACCTCATTATTTTTGGGGATAGGTTTATCCACCTCAATTAATTTCAATACTTCAGGTGGTCCGTAAGCGGTGCATTCAATTGCTTTCATGGTTTATAGGTTTAATATTATCCTTTAATAATTTTAAATAAATCTTGAGGAACCACTCTAAAGTAATCGTTAAACAAATAGCCAATTACTACTGTAAATACTATTAAAGCAAGAACAATTAGAATTTGAGAGAAGGTAATTTTCTGTATTTCGTGTTTTGCTTTTACATCGCAAATTTCGCCTGGGCAATATTGGGCTTTTTCTTTGTAAAACCAGCCATAAAACAAACAGCCCAAACAAATTCCGAATGCCGATTCGAAGAATAAAAATATCAAACAAATTAAACAGATAAGACCGGTAATAATGCTATAGGAGTTTATTACTACCATAAGTAAGAACATGGTTGCCGATAATATAACCCCAATAACCCAGGCAAACTTTTTTTGAGCGGCACCGACATACTCAGGGTTCTGTCTGCTAACTATTAAGCGTCCTAATATTAGGGTAGGGGAATACTTCGGATTAATAAATACACGTATTATAAAGTCGATCATAAATACTGTTATGACATATTTAATAGGAACAAAATTTTCTTTAAATATGATTATCATTAAAGACATAAAAGTTGCCAGGAATAGTAATCCGGCCGATGCTCTTATTTCACGTTCGTTTAAAACAGGAATATTGTATCCTTCTACAGTTTCTCCAAATTGTTTTTTCATGGTATAGTTTAGTTTAGTTTATTTTAAGTTAATGTTTTATTCAGCAATGCAATACAGACTTTTATATCCTCGTAATAATAGGTCATTACCCACAACTACAGGTGAGGCATCAAAATTGTCATTCAGTTTATTTTGAGCAATAACACTAAACACAGTCCCTTCTTTAATTACAGAGCAATTTCCCCGCCTATCAACAATATAAATATTTCCATTTGCGAATATAGGCGAAGCATAAGCGCCACCCATGCCATCAGGTTTCATGGCTTCATAATATATTTCACCGGTTTTTGCATTTGCACAACTTAGCTGAGCTCTGCTTCCTTTTAAATAATATAATTTTCCATCTTTTACCAATGGAGATGGAACATAGGATGTGTTTTTATCATTAGTCCATATAAGCGCTTTGGAGTTTTCTAAGTTGCCTTTAGCACCTTTTAGGTTTACGGCTTGAACTATTTTTGTGCTTGCATATCCGGTCATTAAATAAACCATTTCTCCATCAAATACGGGACAAGAAACGGGTCCTTCACCTAATCCGCTGAGTGTCCAAATTGCATCACCATTCTCCAAATCGTATCCTATCGATTTATTATCGCCAGGCACGACTATTTGCTCTTTACCATCAATTTGAATCACTATGGGCGTTATCCAAGCAGAAATTTCATTTCTATCCTTTTGCCAAATTTCATCACCCGTTTTTTTATTAAACACATATATTTTAGACTGTCCCTCATGATCCCAAACAACGATTAATTTGTCGTTATAAATTACAGGCGATGTTCCTTCGCCAAAAGCATTAATAATTTGCATATCCCCCAAGTCCTTTTCCCAAATCAAACTTCCACTCATATCAAAGCAATAAATTCCATACGAACCAAATGACGCAACCACATGCTCGCCATCGGTGACACATGAAGCTGATGCCCAGCTACCATTATCATTAATGCCTTCATGAGGATATTGTTCACGTACAACTTTTTTCCAGTTTATTTCACCATTTTTTCGGTTAATGGAATAAACTACAAATTGTAAAAAATTCTCAGTTGTACCTGACATGCCTAATACTTTTACAAAAGTAGGACTTGTCTTTTTAAGTTTTTTAATAGCCTCCTCAGTTGCTTTTTGATCAAGCTCAATGGCAGTGGTTATAAATATTTGATCGCCCCAAACCACTGGTGTTCCAATGCCTTTGCCAGGGATAGGCATTTTCCATTTAATATTTTTCGTTTCACTCCATTCTGTGGGTGGAGTTCCGTTTAATGAAACACCGTCGGCATTTGGACCTCGCCAATTTGGCCAATTGTTATGGTATTCATCAACATCAGCTTGAAAACCTGATAATGTTAGCGCGAATACCGCACCATAAATAGCAGTTTTTAATTTCATTTTATTCATCGTTTAAGGGTTAGTTTGGTTGTTATGACATGTTTATTGCATATTAGTTACAAGTTATTTGTTTTTTATCTAAGGGTTTATTTTCATCATAGGTAAAAACCTCTTCAAGCGGCGTATTAAATACATGTGCTATGCGAAAAGCCAGTTCAAGAGAAGGGGAGTAGTTGCCTTTTTCAATGGCCACAATAGTTTGGCGCGAAGCTCCCACCTTATCGGCTAATTGCTGCTGCGTCATTTCATCGGCATTAAAACGTAGCTTTCGAATGCTGTTTTGTATGGTACTTTTGCTCATATTAAATGCCTTTGCGGTGATAATAAATTTGAGAAGTATTTTCAACAATTTCTGATAAAATGCCACTTATTATAAAGACAATAAACATCCAATAAAAAGGCTTGCCCATTGCCAGCAATACAAATGCTGCAATAAAACTTAGGCTAAAAGTATGGTAGGCATTACTTCTGGCCTTTAGGTTAATCATTTTCTCTCGTTCATCGGAAATAGGTATTTCAACTTCCTTGGTTGTAATGGTATTTATAATATGGAAAATTATATAAATGATAATTCGAGCTATTATTGAAACTCCAATAAATATTAAAAATATTATACCCCAGACTTTATAATCCAGAGTTAGATCAAATCGTCCTTGTTGGTGCCTATGAAATACGAATAATCCGTAAATGATTGCAATTATCAATCCACTAAAAATGTTTACAATGCTCCTTTTTTCTTGATATGTCATGATTTCTTATTATGTATAGTTAAATTAACTAATTGTATATATAATACGACACAAAGTTAAATATAATATACACAATGTCAAGTAAAGTTTACATTATTTTTAAAAAATAGTTAAAGAATTTCTGTGTAGTGAATGTATTTATCAGTATTAACCCAGAAAATTTATGAATTTTCTTTTGTAAAATACGATTGAGTTTCACTAATTTTTTTCGATTGCTTGCATTTAACAAACTATTGAATTTTGCCACAAAGCTAATTAGGAAACAATGCTATGATGGTGGTATGAATATAACTATGAGGCTATTATAGAATAGATAACTTTATATATTCTATCAGATATTTTAGTTTAAATTAGTTTTATAAACTATCTGATGTCAACAATGTAAACTAAAATGAACTAAATCGTTCAATTTATATTGCATTTGAAGAATTCGAAATCAATAGGGATAAGGATGTTTTTATTCAGATAATAATTGGTAAAATTCCAAATTTTTATAGTATTCTTCTTTTAATTTTTTATACTCACTTTTTTCTCCTGTCCAAAGTCTTATTCCATTTTCAGTGGTGTAACTAAGTAAAAACCTATCCCAAGTTGCATCACCGGCAGTAAAAACAGGTTTATCTTTAAATTCTCTTTTTAATACATTAACTTTTTCCTTACCATAGGGAATCTCATTGAATTTCGTTTTTATTCGATTATTATCGTTTATATCAACTCTCGCTCCAAAAACATTACTGGCAGGGATGCCAAAATATTGCAAACAAATTATTTCAGCAGAAACTCTATTGCTTGCGGTAACAACATTAACAGCAATACCTGAGGCATTTAAAAGTGTTACAATTGACTGCATTATTATATTGGGTTTTGGAATAGGAATTTTATATCCCTCAAGTTCAATTTCAATATCATTCGTTTGAATAATTTCACGCGTAATATTCTCTACTACTTTGAGTTCAATATTATTCATAACTTCGACAACTTTAAAATAGGCCTTTTCTCTATCTGATTTTATTAATTTTATATAATCATTCCAACCAAAGTTTAGAACAATATTTTTCTTTACAAGCTGAGCAAAAACAGCTTCGCCTATATCGCCAATAAGTAAAGTATTATCCAAATCAAATGCAGCATATTGATTTTTAACTAAACTTAATTCTGCTATTTTTTCTACAATATATTGGGGTATATTATTTTTCATTTTCTAAAAATTTATCTTGCATCAAATTTATTATCAACTGCACTAAAAAATTTTTTCCTCCTTGAATTGAAGTTTATCCTTGTCAATAAATAGCCGAATCACATACACATGCATGTCCTTAGTTCCCAAATTCTCATAATATAAGAACATGTTATCGTCATTCGGATGATTGCGGGAAGAAAGCGTACCGCACATATATTGATCGAAGGTATGTCCGTAATAGAGATCATTGGTACGCATTAGTTCCAGTTCGTGGGTATGGCCGCAAAATACGTGTTTGATTTTATGCTTTTGAACAAAATCTATAAGGGTTGCAGAATTCTTTAGAGGACACTCATCAGTACCCAGCACGGAATAATGGGTAATAAGCAACGGCGGTATGTCATAGTCTGACGCTTTAATTACCTTAGAAACAGCTTTTAATACTTTCTCTTCAACGTATCCGTCATCATTATATAGTTCATTGGAATCAATACTGATAATTAAAACCTTCTTGTCATTAATTTCAAAGGATTTAACAAAATTGATGTCGGTAAAATGATCATTCACCTTCGTTATTTCCAGATTAAGAAAAAGGTGTTTCTTGCTTGTTTTAATTGTTTTTGAGATGGTAATAATCTTTGATTGGTCTATATATGATTGAAATAATTCATGAGAGCGCATGTTTCTTTTATCATGATTGCCAAGAGTAGAGATGATATTCTTACACTTAATCTTCTTTAAAAAGTTACCTGCCTCAGCATATTCACTTTCCAGACTATCTGTTGTATTATCTCCAGTATTAATGACTATATCGGCATTAAAAGAATTGATTTTCTCCAGTAATAGCTTATCATTTCCATCCCAGTGTCTTGGGCCAAAATGCAAATCTGATATATGTAAAATATTCATGTAAGATTATTTTTTAAGGTTTTTTTTAATAAAACCGGATTAACTCTTTTGCCCTTTTTTTTGTTGAATGGTGGGTTAATGTAGTAGTGTTTAAATATAAACAATATAAGTGGTTATAAGTTTTCATTTAGAGGAAAAAGTATTACGTATAACTTATACTGGGCATTTTTCTAAATAGTCTCAGCAAGAAAACTCCAATAATTTCGTTACTCTTGCATTTCAACCAGTCATTTACGAAAGTAAACTCCTGATTTTCAATGCTGCGAAAGCCTCATTCTTGGAGCTTTCTT
>JAQICC010000274.1 GCA_027858735.1 Salinivirgaceae bacterium | reverse complement strand
GGCTGACCTAGGAATTGTTGGTTTTCACATTTTGAGTAGCCTGCCCCGATTATTTCGGGGAAACGAAAAGTATGAAAACCTTACAAGACCTCAGTCGATTGAGCAGATTTGCGATAGCGAATTGCTCAATTTGGGTAGTAATCTGTGCATCGATGGTTTTTTAAGCATGCAATTATTTACATTTGTAGCAAACAATATATAAATTGAATCTCTACCAAAAAATATTAACAAAATATTGGGGATATACCCAGTTTCGTCCTTTGCAACACGATATTATTAAAAGTATTGGCGAAGGTAAAGATACGCTTGCACTGATGCCTACAGGCGGTGGAAAATCAATTACTTTTCAAGTTCCGGCTTTGGCAAAGGAGGGAATTTGTATTGTGGTAACCCCATTAATTGCTTTAATGAAAGATCAGGTGGAAAACTTGATTGAACGAAAAATTAAAGCGGTGGCCATTTATTCGGGCATGACCAAGCACGAGATTGACATTGCCTTAGAGAATTGCGTGCACGATCCGAATTTGAAATTTTTGTATTGCTCCCCAGAACGCCTGAGTACTGCTTTATTTAAAGTGCGTGTGCAGCAAATGAATGTTAATTTGTTGGCTATTGATGAATCACATTGTATATCGCAATGGGGCTACGATTTTCGCCCCTCATATTTAAGAATAGCTGAAGTACGCGAGTTGCTGCCTAATGTTCCAGTGCTGGCAGTTACAGCAACAGCTACAACTGAAGTTGTAGACGATGTTCAGGAAAAATTAAAATTTAAGAAAAAAAACGTTTTTAAGAAAAGCTTCGAGCGTAAAAACCTTGTTTATTTGGTGCGCGAAGTAGAGGATAAATTAAAGCATCTGATAAAAATAGTGGCAGCCATTAAGGGTACGGGAGTTATTTATGTTCGAAATAGGCAGAAATGTAAAGAAATAGCACTGTTTCTTCAAGAACATCAAATTTCTGCTGATTATTATCATGCGGGTTTAACAGGTATTGAACGCGCTTATAAGCAAGATAATTGGAAAAAAAGCAAAACCCGTATAATGGTGGCTACCAATGCGTTTGGAATGGGAATTGATAAAACCGATGTTCGTTTTGTGGTTCATATGGATTTACCCGATAATTTAGAAGCCTACTTTCAAGAAGCTGGCCGGGGGGGTAGAGATGATAATCAAGCCTTTGCTGTTTTATTGTACCATCCGTCAGATAAAATTAAATTGGAGCGCCGTGTTGAGTCATCATTTCCACCCATTGAAGAAATAAGAAGGGTTTACGAAGCCCTTGGTAATTTTTTGCAATTGCCAGTAGGTGCCGGTAAAGGCATGTCCTTCGATTTTAATATTTCAGACTTTGTTAAGGCTTATAAATTGAGCATTTTATCGGTGTACAATTGTCTTACTTTATTGCAGCACAGCGGATACCTTGAATTAAGCGAAGAGGTTGACAATCCCTCACGAATAATGTTTACTGTTCAGCGCGACGATTTGTACAGGTATCAGGTGGCTAATGTCATCGAGGATAAATTTATAAAATTGCTATTGCGAACTTATTCAGGTATGTTTTCAGGATACCAAAGAATTGACGAAGCTGATATTGCACGTAAAGCTGGAATAAAACCTGAATTTGTATCAAAGTTATTAATAAAATTGGGTCGCGATAAGATATTAAATTTTATACCTCGCAAGAAAGTCCCACAGGTTTATTATAGCGAGGAACGGCTCGATTTAAAATCGGTAACTTTTACCAATGAAAGGTATGGTATCCGTAAAGATTTATATGCCAATAAAATTGCATCGGTAATTGATTATGCTACGCACAACAAATGTAGAAGTCAACAATTATTGAACTATTTTGGCGATGAAAATGCTAGCCGATGCGGTGTGTGTGATGTTTGTACCAAACGAAACGAGCTCAATTTAAGCAAATATGAATTCGATAAGGTTTTAGAAGAGATTAAAGCAAAGCTTAAAGCAAAGCCCTTAAAATTTGAAGATTTGGTTGATAGTGTGAAGCAAAATTCTGAAAAAGTTATAAAAGTAATTCAGTGGCTACTTGATAACGACAAGATTGTTAAGGGTGATGACATGTTGCTTAATTGGAAGTGATTTGTTGATGTATTATTTCTGGAAAAGATATTCAAAGTTAAAATGATATAGCGTAACGTTTTACGTTAAACTAATAAAATTACAAATTCACTCAAACGGAATAATTTTTGGAATACCCGGTTTAAGATCGTTTAAATTAAGTGTTTGTTCACTACTAATATAATAGCTCCAGTTTTTGCCTTCAGGTACTACCGGAAACCATGATAAGCGAATCTCTATAGAGTTAAAAACAAAATTATCGTTTCGTAATCGGAAACCAATGCCTAGGCTGGAATATGCTGTTTGCGATAAAGCCAAATTTGGACTGTTGCCAACCGTTCCGATATCGGCAAAAGTGAAAAAAGTGGAGCCAACGCCATAAAAGTACCATTTCGGAAATATAACCGTTTCGCTACTTAATGAAAAACGGTAGTTGCCAACCGGATAGCTTTTATTCCAGCTTCTAATGCCATATTCATTATTCAGCCCAACATATTGATAGCTTTTCATGTTAAAGCCTTGGGTGTAGCTAATCGATAAAAATTGTCTGAACATGGGGCCAGTTGTTTTAATAAGTGGTGAAAATGCTTTTGTGTATAACCTAAGTACTCCTTGTTCCAGGGTGTTGGTATTATAATAGCTGCCTAATTCAAAACTATTGTAGCAGTAAAAATTGCGCTTTAAAGTGGTTGCAAAAGCAATCTTATTACCTAAATAACCCCTTTGTTTAAAGTCATCAAATTCCATTCCCACAATAAATTCAATGAGGTAACCAATAGGAATATCTTCCGTTTTACCTGAGCTGTAAATCATGTTACTTTCTAAAAATTTTTGATTTGAATATCCAAGTTTTCCAAGAAGTCTATTTATATCATAATAATATGCTGCAGAGTCAGCATAAATGTTTGGTCGCTTATTAAAAACTCTTCCTGTGTAGCGTGCCGAAATATTAATACCCGGTCTAAAGTCTTTTACAAGATAATCGCGATTCAGGTTAAAATTTCTACCTATCCAGATATCCGTTTGCCTATAATCCAGTCTCTTTCGAATAAGCGTATCGTTAATAAGTAGTTCTGGATTTTCATCGAAAAAATAAATACTTGCAGCCCCTGCATATTTAATGTCAGGCGTAAAAAAATTGCGATAAAATCGAATACCATAATAATTCTCATAGTATAAGCTATGGTAATCAATATCGGTTGATATAAATGATTTATATATATTAGGGATCCTATAAGTGCCTGAATATCCACTTTCTTTTTTCGCTGTTCTGTCAAAATAGGCCCGATTAATTAATTGATGATCGGTTCCACCAATATTGTTATGGTTTAAATCAATTCGTCCGCTACTTACATCATAAACCCGGCCTCCTATTTGAAGAGGTAGGGCATCTTGGGTAAGAACCAAAACATTCACCAGGTTAGTGTCATTTGTGTTTAATGAAACCTTTATTTTAGCCTCATGTATGGGTTTTATATTTCTTAATAAGCGTTCGTTATCGTTGAATGTAATTGCCGATACTTTATCTCCCACATTAAAAAGCAGAGCGTTTTTAATTAGCTTTTGTCTGGTGTGTATGTGTGTTTTGTTTACTAAAAGCTCAAGTCGTTTTTCAGTAAAACCGTTTGTATCTAAGGTAGTTTGCCCAAATATGTCTAGTCTTTTTATTGAAATCGATGCAATTGTTTTTCCCTCGAAATATTCAAAAGCATTGCTACCACTTATAAACTCATCGCCAGGATTCGTTTTTTGCTTTCGAATTAGCTGCTTGTATAATTCGCGGGTTAGTAAGTTTTTATTTGATCGTTGTTTAAGCTGATTATAAAAATTCAATGAGCTGATATTTTGGGTGAATTTGATGCCTGTAGTATCTGTCAACATTAGTAAGGAATCTTCTTCGGCAAAAAATAAATTATCGTTCAGCAAATAATAATTGCCCGATTCTAGCCAATAGGGTATTAATGTTGTATCTGGTAAGGTTGAAGTATCCTTTCTATGCTGTTTTTTAGTATCCTGAGCCTTTAAATGGCCGTATGGTGAAACAATATAGAAAAAACATAAAATAGCGTATGTTAGAAATACTTTCGTAATTAAATAGTTTTTAGTTGCTAATTAAAACGAGGTGACAAAACTACCTTTAAATCTGTTGTTTAAGGTGTTATTATAGTTGGTTGCAGCTTCACGCGATGCAAAAGTGCCAATAATTATGCGGTAAACTTTACTGCCATTATTGTTGCCAACCTGTATAATAATATCTTTGCTTAGATGCTTTTTTATTTCGTCGCATCGTTTCATAAGGTTTGCAGCCTCTTGGTAACTGGCCACCTGGATACCAAACCCTGTAGGTGCAATGGCTGTTGATTCAAGTTTGTAATATTCATAAGTTGAATTGTTTAAAGGTGTTGCTTGCTCAATAGTAGCGCTTGTTTTTTGAACAGTAGGCTGAATTTGTGTTTGCCTAGAGCTTCTTGCTGCTTTTGGCTCATGTTTTTCCATAGGCTGGTTGTTGTTCGCGCCTAAGCTTATTACTTCAACTTTTACCTGGGCTACACCGTCAGCAATAAAATCGAGTTTACGTGCACCAAGTTTCGATAAGTCAATTACACGATCTTTTACAAAAGGACCACGGTCATTAATTACAACAGTAATCGATTTTTTATTCTTAATATTTGTAACTTTAACCTTTGAACCAAACGGAAGAGTGCGGTGGGCTGCGGTCATCTTATCTTGATCGAAAATATCGCCACTGGCTGTTATGCGACCATCAAACTTATCGGCATAGAATGAGGCTAAACCAATTTCGGTAATCTGAGCAATTGACGGTAGCGCCATAATTGATAATGCTACAATAGCAATAGTAAGCTTTAAATTTCTCATCGCTTTTATAATAAAAGTTATTTAGCAAAGTAAATGTTTTTTTTAGAAATCAAGGGCAAATGCATAGCTTTTAAAACTTCTATGTATTTTTGGTTTTGCCAACTAAAATAGAATTATCTAAAATCAGAAATAATGAGAAAGGCTAACCAGGAAATAAACGATAAGGCACAAATTGAAGAAATTTTAAAACAATCTACTGTTTGTAGAATTGCCATGATGGATAGTGATGTACCCTATATAGTGCCCTTTAATTATGGATTTATTGATGGTGTTATGTATATGCATTCTGCAAAAGAAGGAAAGAAGATTGAATTGCTTGAGAAAAATAATAAGGTGTGTTTTGAAATTGAGCAAAAAGCTGATGTTGTTACCAATGATATTGCTTGCAAATGGGCAACTGCATATAGATCTGTAATTGGGTATGGAACGATTGATTTTTTAATGCAAATCCCGGATAAGAAGAAAGCTCTTGATATTATAATGAGGCACAATGGAGCTAAGGCAAATCTTGGATTTGAAGAAAAGCAGATAGAAGCTGTAGCGATATTAAAACTAACTATTGATTCAATATCGGCTAAACAATCGAGCAATTGGGGGGAAGTGCATGAAATTAAAGGAGTAAATTTTGAGTCGGAACGACTGATGTTGAAAGAAGCTGTTCTGAGTGATTTAGAGAATATTCACAACCTACATTCTGTGCCCGAAGTTGATGAATTTAACACCTTGGGTATTCCTGAATCAATTGAAGAAACAAAATCACTATTAAAATCAGGAATTGATCAAAAAATGGATAATCCACGAGGTAGCTTTCATTGGTGCATTTTTAATAAACAATCGGGTGAATTTATAGGTATGGCAGGTATGTTTCTGTCGAATGATAAATTTAAACTTGGTGAAATTTATTACAAATTTTTACCGAAATATTGGGGCAAAGGTTATGCCACTGAGGTGGCAAAGCGCTTAATAAAACTTGGGTTCGTTGAATTTAAACTGCATAAGGTTGAGGCTGGTGTTGCTGTTGGTAACGATCAATCGGTTAAGGTGCTTGAAAAATCGGGTATGATTCGTGAAGGGTTGCGACGGAAAATACTTCCCATAAGAGGAGATTGGGTTGATAATTATCACTATGCAATAGTGGAAAATGACGCCACCGAATAGGAGTATTATGACATAATTTTTAAATAGATAAAAGACACATAATAAAATGCTATTTTTGAAAAATGGGTAAACTTTATCAAAAAGTGCTTCATTTAGTTGTATTTGTTATAATAACCGGATTACAGCTAAAGGCCAATACCAATCAAATAGTCTTCCACCATTTAAATGTTGAAAATGGTTTGTCGCAAAGCTGGGTTGGGTGCATTGCGCAAGATAGTTTAGGCTTTATGTGGTTTGGCACTAGTAACGGGCTTAATAAATACGATGGTTATAATTTTACGATATATACACATAACAAAAGCAAAAAAAATAGTATAGTAAGCAATCATGTTCAAGGTCTTGAAGTTGATGCAACAGGTGATATTTGGGTTGGAACTAATGCGGGCTTATGTTTTTACGATTATCAGACCGACAAGTTTATTTATAATCAGCAATTTACCGATAAGTCGGTAAACTGTTTAACCATTAGTGATGAAGTGGTTTATGCAGGTACTTCTGATGGGATTTTTATTTTCAATATAAATGAAGATAAAAGTGAAACTTTAGTAGCAAAGGAAATAAATAGTCTCTTGTCTAATCAAAGAATTAATGCAATTACACATGATAGCTTCGGACAAATATGGATTGGAACCAGTAAAGGACTATTTGTATTTGGTGCTGAGACTCATCGCTTAACTTCCGACATTATTAAACAAGGCGAATTGTCGCTTCAGAATAAATTCATCAGAGCTATTGAGGTTGATGTAAAGAATAGGGTTTGGATTGGAACCAGTGCGAACGGGTTATGTTATTTGCCATCTGCTAAAAATGGACTTTTGAATGAAGAGCGATATTTTTTTAGGCATAGTAAAATGAATTCGACAAGTATTAATGAAGGAAAAATACAAGCCATTCATGTTGACGCTAAAAATAAACTTTTAGTTGGAATTGAAAATGGAGGTGTTGATTTTGTTGAGCTAAACGAATTTGATAGAGATAATGTAGTTTTTCATCATCAAATGCACGATCCTGGTAAAGTTAATAGCTTAAGCAATAAATCAATATATAGTATTTTTGAAGACAAGCGCGGTGATATTTGGATTGGTACTTATGGGGGAGGTGTGAACTTTTACAATAATGATGGTGAAAATTTTAATGTATTAACCCACATTCATAATGAAAAAAACAGTTTAATTAACAAAATTGTAAATGTTATAATTAAACATAATAACCAGTTATGGATTGGTACCGAAGGAGGAATTTCAATTTTGGATTTAAAAGAAAATACGTTCAATCACTTATCTTATAGCGTGAATAGTATTAATTCATTAAGAAGCAATGCTATTTGGGCTTTACATTTTGACTTAGAAAACAATGTGTGGATTGGAACATGGGCAGGAGGCATGAGTAAACTTGATGCAAGGAATAACTACACTCATTTTGCTAACGATGTAAACAATGTTAATAGTTTGTCGGGCAATAATATTTTTGCCATAACCCAAGATGCTAATAACGATTTGTGGATTGGTACACTTGGAGGAGGAATAAATAAGTATATAATTAGTGAGGATAAAATTGTCCGTTTTAATATGGACATAAACCCAGAAAACAGTACACTCATTAACGAAATTCGTCATTTGTATTATAACTCCCTAGGGGAGTTGTGGTTCTCCACATCAATATCCGTAGGGTATATCGATGTTAATACAAACATGGTATATCATTTCTTTCCCAAAGCAAATGAAGTGAATTCTTTTGAGGGGAATGGTGCATATGTAATATTTGAAGACAGCAAAGCCAATATGTGGTTTGGAACCGATGTGGGAATAAATTTCTTTAACCGCGAAATGTCCAATTTTAAAAGCTATTCCTTAGATGATGGATTGCCTAATAATTCTATAAAATCAATTCAGGAAGATAGTAAAGGTAATTTATGGCTTGGAACCAACGATGGGCTAATTAAATTCAAAAATGCCACAACTTTGCCAGCTGATGCTGTATTTAAAACTTTTGATATTAGCGATGGTATTATTGGAAATGAATTTAACCGCCGTGCTTCTTTTAAAGATGAAAATGGCAAAATGTATTTTGGTGGTCCAAATGGGCTTACCTATTTTCATCCCGATAGTATTAAAGAAAACACTACAATTCCGAATGTTGTATTTACTAATTTCTCAATCTTTAATCAGCCTGTTAAAATAGGCGATTTGCATTCGCCATTAACACAACACATAAATTTAACCAATGAAATTGTTTTGCGGCCAAAGCAAACTGTATTTTCACTCGAATATGCTGCCTTAAGCTATATAGCTTCTGAAAAAAATCAGTATGCCTATAAGTTGGAGGGATTTGACGAGGAATGGAGCTATGTGGGTAGCCAAAAATTAGCAACTTATACCAATTTGAATCCAGGAAATTATATTTTTAAAGTTAAAGCTGCAAATAACGATGGCTACTGGAATGAAAAGCCAACAGAACTTAAAATTACAATTTTACCACCATGGTATAAAACCCGATGGGCATTAGGGTTATATATTATACTTGTTATGCTCTCAATTTATTTATATATAAATATTACTCAAAAACGCTTTAAGGTAAAGGAAGCTTTGCGTTTAGAACGACTGCAGCGCGATCAGGAAAAAGAATTAAACCAACAACGATTACAGTTTTTTACCAATATTTCGCATGAATTTAGAACTCCTTTAACGCTTATTTACAGTCCGATTGAAAATATTCTTAAAAACTACTATAATAAATTGCCACATGAAGTTAAAGGACAACTTTCAACAATTTATAAAAATGCACTCAGGTTAAATCGGCTTGCAACGGAGTTAATGGATTTTCGGAAGCTTCAATTCAATAAGCTAAATATGAAAATTAGCCAGCAGGATATTTGTGCCTTTACCCAAAACGTGGCTAACCTTTTTAATGAAGAGGCTGACTTGAATAAGATAAATTTTACCAGTAAAATTCCAAATGGTCCTATTTTTTTGTGGTACGATCAAAGTATGATTGAAAAGGTGCTTTTTAATTTGCTATCGAATGCATTTAAGGTAACAACAGAAAATGGTTCAATTGGCATTGAAATACAAGAAAGTGATAAATTTCCTGAGTATACAGGCAGCTTAAGTAATGAGAACTGGATTTGTATTAAGGTTTCTGATACTGGTACAGGGTTAAGTAGGGAGCAAATTAAAAAAATATTTGAACGTTTTTATCAGGCCGATAATTATAGCAAAACCTATTATTCGAGTACTGGTATAGGTTTGTCGTTGGCAAAGGGCTTAATAGAAAAGCATGGTGGAGATATTACTGTTGATAGCCTGCCTGGAGAAGGTTCAGATTTTAAAGTTTGGTTAAAAGTAGGCAATGATCATTTTTCACCTGAAGAATTGAAAAAAGCGCCCAAAGAAATAATTGAACCTGATCCTAATCCGCTTCCAATAATAAATACAACACAAATTCCGGTTCAAGAATCAGATAAAAGCATATCGGTTTTAATAGTTGAAGATAATCGTGAATTGAGAGACTATTTGGCAAAAGAACTGCAGAAATATTATAAAGTTATTGAGGCAAGAAATGGAAAAATTGGCATTGAATTGGCTGAAAAGCATTTACCCGATATTATTATTAGTGATGTATTAATGCCCGAAACCGATGGGCTTGAATTGTGTAGAGCGATTAAAAATAATGAGGGTATAAGTCATATTCCTATTATTTTGTTAACAGCTCGTGCATCGGTTGAAGATCAGATTGAAGGAACTGAAGCTGGAGCTGATGCTTATATTGTAAAACCCTTTAATCCTGATCTCTTAAAGTCAAGGGTAACTCAGTTGTTGCAATCGCGAAAGCAACTATTTTCGAAGTTTAGTGCCGATTTAAGAATTATACCTCAAATAGATGTATTTACCAATTATGATAAAACCTTTTTGCAAAGAGTAAGCGATTATATAATTGAAAATATAAGTAATGCAGATCTATCAGTTGAAGAATTGGGCGATAGAATGCACTTAAGTAGAAGCCAGTTGTATAGAAAAATTAAATCATTAACGGGGCATTCAGCCACTGAGTTTATACGTATTATTAGGCTTGAACAAGCAAAGAAACTTATTGTAGTAAGCCGACTACCAATAAATGAGGTGGGGTATAAAGTGGGTTTTGGTACTCCTTCATATTTTAGCAAATGTTATAAAGAACATTTTGGAAAACTACCCTCTGAAGAGTGAAGATAAAGCACTAGCTTA